>NZ_JBQSXN010000006.1:0-72616 GCF_052378235.1 Psychrobacter sp. AOP3-A1-26 | reverse complement strand
GAATATTAAAAAAGCCTTATTGGCAAAAATGTTTGTATAACCCATTAAGGCTCGCCCATGACCTTTGCATCCGAAGCTAAATTTGAAGACGCGCTTATCCATATCTTGCAGCAAAAAGGCTGGGAAGATCAAGTTATCAACCGACCCACTGAGCAAGAGCTTATCGATAACTGGGCGCGTATCTTATTTGAAAACAATCGTGGTATCGACCGCCTCAATAACGTACCGCTGACGGATGGTGAGATGCAGCAGCTTATTGAGCAAATTAATACCTTAAAGACGCCTTTGAAGCTAAACGGCTTTATCAATGGTAAGACCGTGTCAATCACTCGTGATAACCCAGACGATACCTTGCACCTTGGCAAAGAGATCAGTCTAAAGATATATGATCGCCATGAGATTGCCGCAGGGCAGAGCCGCTATCAGATTGTTAAGCAGCCACAATTCCCAACCAAGTCACCTGTGCTTCGTGACCGCCGTGGTGATCTCATGCTACTGATTAATGGCATGCCTGTCTTTCACATTGAGTTGAAGCGTAGCGGTGTGCCCGTCAGTCAAGCGTGCATCCAAGTCGAAAAATATAGCGAGGCAGGTATCTTTACAGGGCTGTTTGCATTGGTGCAAATATTTGTCGCTATGAACCCTGAGCAGTCGGTTTATTTTGCCAATCCCGATGGCAACTTTAACGATGATTATTACTTTAGTTGGGCGAACTTCTACAATGAGCCGTACACCAGCTATAAAGAGATTGCCGCGTCCTTGCTGTCTATCCCTATGGCGCATCAGATGATCGGCTTTTATACCGTAGCGGACAAAGCCGATGGCGTGCTAAAGGTCATGCGCAGCTACCAGTATTATGCCGCCAATGCCATATCTGACAAGGTATCTACTACCAAATGGCAAGATGCCAATAGCCAGCTTGGCGGCTATATCTGGCATACCACAGGCTCAGGCAAGACCATGACCAGCTTTAAGTCCGCGCAATTGATAGCCAGCTCACAAGACGCCGATAAAGTGATTTTTTTGATGGATCGCATTGAGCTGGGTACGCAGTCATTCATACAGTATCAAAACTTCGCTGATAGCAAGGACGGCGTACAAGACACCGATGACACCCATGCTTTGATCGGTAAAATTAAAAGTAGCGACCCAAAAGATACCCTGATTGTCACCTCCATTCAAAAGATGAGTAATATCGAAGCCGACAGCAGCGGTATGAACGCTCATGATCTGAGTGTCATGCAAGACAAGCGTTTAGTATTTATCATCGATGAGGCGCATCGCTCAACCTTTGGCGATATGCTTAAAATCATTAAGCAAACTTTCCCAAATGCGATATTTTTTGGCTTTACGGGCACGCCCATTCACGATGAAAACCAGCGAAAAATGAACACTACCGCTGATATCTTTGGCGATGAGCTGCATCGTTATAGCATCGCTGATGGTATTCGTGACAAGAACGTCTTGGGCTTTGATTTGTACCGCGTAGCCACCTTTAAGGATAAAGAAGTGCGCCGCGCGGTAGCACTACAACAAGCCAAAGCCGATACTGAATCAGAAGCCTTAGCGGATGACGCTAAGAAAAAGAAGTATTATGAGTTTATCAATGATGTCGCCATGGCAGGGCATAAACAAGCTGATGGCACGTATGTAAAAGGCATTGAGGATTACCTGCCAAAAGAGCAGTATTTGACAGACGAGCACCAAAATATGGTGGTCGAAGATATCTTAGACAACTTCCCAACGCTGAGCCGAGGCGGTAAGTTTCATGCCATATTTGCTACCAGTAGTATCATTGAAGCCATCACTTACTATCGTTTGCTAAAAGCACAAATCAAGGCGCAAGACCTCAATCTAAAAATAAGCGCTTTATTTGATGCCAATGAAGGCAACGAGAAGACATCCGTTTTTAAAGAGCGCGGCATGGCTGAGATCATCACCGATTACAACAGCCAATATGACAAAGACTTTAAAATAGCCAGCCATAGCAAGTTTAAAAAAGATCTTGCCAATCGTCTGTCACATAAAGAGCCGTATCAGTTTATTGAGCGCACGCCAGATCAGCAGCTAGATATACTTATTGTTGTTGAGCAGATGCTAACAGGGTTCGATTCTAAGTGGGTTAATACCTTATATATCGATAAGCTCATACGTTACGAGAATATCATTCAAGCGTTCTCGCGTACCAACCGCTTATTTGGTCACGAAAAGCCCTTTGGTACGATTCGCTACTATCGTAAGCCCTATACCATGGAGCGCAATATCGCAGCAGCCATTAAGCTGTATTCTGGCGACAAGCCCATTGGACTGTTTGTTGATAAGCTTGAGAGTAACTTGGCTAAGATGAATCATGTTTTCGCTGAGATACAAGCAGTATTTAGCGCAGATGGGATAGCAAACTTTGAAGCGCTGCCTAGTGCTGAGGCAAGCCAAGCTAAATTTGCCAAGCTATTCAAACAGCTGAACGATCATTTAGAAGCAGCAGATATTCAAGGCTTCACGTGGGATAAGCTAAGCTATGATTTTGACGATACTAGCGTTACGCTGAGCTTTGATGAACAAACCTATCTGGTGCTAGCTATACGTTATAAAGAGCTGTTTCAAGGTGGCTCATCGGGCGGCTCAGGTGATGTGCCCTTTGATATCTCAGGGCATTTGACCCAGATCAATACTGACAGAATCGATACGGCGTATCTAAACGAGCGCTTTAATAAATATATCGAATCACTCGAATTAGGCGATGCCGAGCAAGCGCTAAATGAATTACACAAAGCCTTTCCGACGCTAAGTGTTGATGAGCAAAAATACGCTAATATATTCTTGAATGATGTACAGCGAGGTAAGGTCAAAGTCGAAGTAAATAGTACCTTTAAAGACTATATCGTTGACTATCAAGTAAAAGATCAGAACGATACTATTCAGCAATTTGCAGATAGCTTAGGGCTGGATGAGGCACAGCTGCGGACGCTTTTAGACAGCGCTGTGACTGAGGCGAATATCAATGAGTTTGGACGCTTTGATGAGCTAAAAAATACCGTGGATAAAGATAAGGCTAAAGCGTACTTTGAATCTGTAGAGGGCAGCAGTATCCCTATGTTTAAGGTTAATATAAAGATTGACGCCGTATTGAGAGCATTTGTTTTGAGTGAGGGCAGGCTAGAGTAGAAGATTTCTTGGTATGTAAAGAATGACAAATAAGTAAAATTAATTTCTAGATTAACAGTTTCATAGGCATAACTTAACATGAACAACATTGTCATCAAAACGATTCAGCCCTCCGATATACTAAGAGTTGACACCGCTGAAAAAAACGACATTGTAAGTGATGTTTTCACTGGCAATGTATTTCATGAGGATAAAGACATACCCGTTTATTTTAAAGCGTATGCTTATGATCATCCGCATGTCACTACAGGTGATCGAGGGATGCTTAATGAAATTATTGGCTACTTGATTTGTGATTTATATAAAGTACCGCAACCTGAACAAGCGTTTTTAGTATTGATGCCTAAAGACAGTCTTACGCATTTGTGGAGTCATCTTAGCGATCGCCTCAAAAAAAGCTATGAGACTAACGACGTGATTCCTATGTTTGCTACGCAGCGTATGTATGCCAAAGCATTATCGCTTAGATACAATCATAGCAGACAAGCTGTAGAGCGTGAGCTTATTAAATGGACACATTTCAAAGAAGCACTAATTTGTGATGAGGTCATGGCAAATACAGATCGCCTACCTCGTAACATTCTAACCGCCAACGCAAAAGATTTTTGGTTAATTGACAATGGCAAACTTGCTATAGAAGACGGCACTAACTGGCAGTCAACAGATCTCATTGAGAATAATAATTATAGTAATTATTTGGCTGATCTAGTGATTAGGGACATACAGGCTGATAGCAAAAAAGGCAATCTCATTATACAAACAGCATTAAAGAAATTTAAAGCCATTAGGCAGATCACAGCTGAATGTGAGTTTTGGATAGAGGTATTAGCAAGTAATCAAGATCGTGAAATATGGCAGAAATTCTTAGCATTTTTGCAAAGTAGAGATCATAATATCACTCATATTTTAAGTGAACGCTATGGGATGCTGTCATTATGAATTGGACAAGCTTACTACAACCTAAAGATGCGATGGCTTCTTTTATCAAAGGTCATTTTTTTGTCATCAAATTCACACCTGATATTGTAGCCAAAGAAGTATTTAACCTAGGTGTTGGTTTTATAGAAGATGGTAATGAAAAAATTCGGTTTAAGCTGGCTCACTCAAGCTTGAAAGGCTTTGCTTGTATCTACGGTAAAAATGCCGTTCAAGGTCTAAGACTGTTATTACAGTCTATCTCAACAGCATTAAATACAGTAGGATATTCTTATCCACCCTCTTCACAGCTGACCTATACGACATTAATGCCTACTAAGGGCTTATCTATAGAAGCGATTCTAGACTCGTTATATCGTGATTATGTGCATATGGATCACTTTCAAGAAAAGAAAAAACCGACAGTGCCTGTTCTTAACACAGTAGAGCTACGTAAGGGATTAAAGCAAAGCTTAAAGAGTATTAATAAAACTGAGTATTATCAGGAAGAAGAAATCCTACTAGAAAGTAACATTGACAATAGTGAGATTGCTTTAGACCTACCTATTTGGCGACCACAGCAAAAAAACAGTCTTTTTGAAAACGATTGTCTATTTGCAACTGTAGTGTCAGCTGATTATCTAGAAAAAAACGCCCTAAGTTTTAATTTAGATTATTTGGGTTGTAGTAATATACAAAAAGCATGTCTGTTAACAGGCCAAGAAGCTAAAGCTGGGCTATTTATATATCGTCCAGCGCCCAATGAGCGTATTACGCAAGATGTTATAGATGACATCGATAGCCATATAGAAAAATCGTTATACGCTTTAAAGCATCTAAGACAAAAAGAAGGCTATAACATTGAAATGGATGTTTTATATAGCGAAGAAGAAGTTTACAACAAGGTAGCTGATTTTGTAACTTAGCTATAATTTATATAAATAAGCATTATCAAAGCGATACAATAAAGGGCAGATCATTTAAATGGGTGATCTGTTTTTTTTGCTAATAAGTTCGCTTTACCTCTATACTAGCCCTAATGATCAATTCAAAATTGAAACTTATACTGTTATGCTGAACCACTACCAAAGCCTTGTCCTAAGCCTCACTCAGCAGCCAACCGAGCAAGAATGGCTTGAGTTTAAGCATAACTTTCATAGCCCTGATGAGATTGGCAAGCGAATATCTGCGCTTGCTAATGGTGCGTGTTTGGCTGGCAAGAAGTTTGGTTATTTGGTGTTTGGCGTAGAGGACGGCACGCACAACATCGTTGGCACAAGCTTTAGCCCGAGGACAAAAAAAGCCAAAGGCAACGAAGATTTAGAGCATTGGCTGATAAGCCGTATAAGCCCTAAGATTCACTTTACCATTCATGAGCTACAGATCGATGGTAAAGCGGTGATACTTTTTGAGATTCCAGCAGCCATCGATACACCAATTAGCTTTTTGCATGAGCCTTATATTCGCATTGGTAGCGTCACAAAACCGCTAAAGCACTATCCAGATCAAAGCCGTAAGCTATGGCAGAATCAAGCCGATGACTGGAGTGCTGAGATTTGCCACGAGGCAGCGCTTGAAGATCTTGACCCTCAAGCAATCGCCGTTGCCAGACAAGTCTTTGCTGATAAAAACAAGCGTTTGGCTGAAGACGTCAAAGAGTGGGACGACATCACTTTTTTAAATAAAGCCAAAATTACTATTCACGGTCAAATCACCCACACGGCGATTATCTTATTAGGTCGTTATGAATCCACAAGTTTTTTAAGCCCAGCCCAAGCGCATATCACATGGATTTTAAAGGGGATTGATGGCATTGAAAAAGATTATGAGCATTTTGAACCACCGTTTTTGTTAGTCTTAGATGAGGTGTATAACAAGATCCGTAATCTCAATTATCGCTACATGGCGTCAGGTACGCTGTTTCCTGAAGAGGTGCAGCAGTACGATCCTTATATCATTCGTGAAGCGTTAAGCAACGCCATTGGTCATCAAGACTATCGCTTAGGCGGACGTATCATAGTAGTTGAAAAAGAAGACTCAACACTATTGTTCCAAAACAGCGGCGCATTTATCCCTAAGACTATTGAGAATGTCTTGCTACAAGATGCGCCTGAAGCGAGTTATCGCAATCCGTTTTTGGTCAATGCAATGGTCAGTCTAAATATGATGGACACCATCGGTAGCGGCATCAAAAAAATGTATCAGATTCAGTCCAAGCGCTTTTTTCCTCTGCCAGATTATGACTTAACCCGTGAAAGGGTAGGCGTGAAGTTTACAGGTAAAGTGCTTGATCAAGAGTACGCCAAGCAGTTAGCAACCGTCGATAATCTCACACTGCATGACATTATAGCGCTTGATAAAGTGCAAAAAGGGCAAGTGATCACTGAAAATGAAGCAGATGCGTTACGTAAAAAATCCTTAATAGAAGGGCGCAAAAACAGCTATATTATCGCCGCTGATGTCGCTAAGCATACTGAGCAGCAAGCGGAGTATATGTTACTCAAAGGGCTTAATGAAAAGTATTATGAAGCAGCTGTCCTAGATTTGTTGCAGCAATTTGGAGAGGCGAGTCGTTCAGACTTTGATAAGCTTTTGTATAATAAACTGCCTGAAGTTTTAACAGATGAGCAAAAGTTTCATAAAATAAAAAATTTACTCCAAAAAATGAAGAAAAAAAAGCTCATTTATTTTGAAGATAAGGTTTGGAAGTTGGTCTAAGATTAGACGAACTTAGACGAACTTAGACGAACTTAGACGAACTTAGACGAACAAAAAAATAAGCCGCATTAAGCGACTTATTTTTGGGTAGTGCTCAATGGAAACGAGCAGCTATCTTACCTTCAATCCACTGAGCTATTTCACTTTCAACCCATGCCACACGCCCTTTAGATAGCTTAACCTGAATAGGGAAGGTGGGGTCATAACGGTTCGATCTTTTATCGAGCATATCGTAAATCGTTGTGCTGCTAAGTCCTGTGTAGTGTACGACCTGTTTTAGCGGCAGCATTCGCGGTATCTGTGGCATGCTTAGTATTGATGTGTTTTGCTGAGTATTTGCGTTTAAATTTTCCATGATTATCTCCTTGTAAGTGAACGAGAGCATCACCTCTCATATACTTACCGAGTCCCATATTTTTTTATGGCCTCCCATGCAGTCCGAGCGTTAGCCTTTGATGCAGGTAATAAAAAAAGGAGCTGATCTGATCAACTCCTTTCTATGCCATTATTTATCTGTCACGAGTTAGCTCACCGCTGTCACGCTTTGACGTAAGCCTTGCGCGATACTGCGGGTGTTTGGCTGCATAGTTTTCTCTACCTTGCTAGGCATTTGATTGCTATCATCTTGCGGATAAAACTCTTCCACCACATCAGACATCTCATCGCCATCAACTTCAAAGCACGAATTGGCATAACCAAGCGTGGCAGCTTGCTCTAACGCTGTTTGATCAAAGCCGTTTTCGCTAAGCTCACTATCAATTGCCTTAGCTTGCTGTACCGCGTCTTTGAGTGTTACCCCATCTCTTAGCGTTAAATCCACAAAGTAAATGGGTGTGCGATAGCTTTGGGTGGTGCTTTTACCTCGTAAGGTTAATTGCAGGGGCAAGCAGGACAGCTTATTACCTGATACTGCGGCGAAGTAGCTTAAGCGTGCCGCAAGGGTGCGAATACTATTAAAGCCTGTAGTACGAAAGATAAACGTACCCAGCTCATCGTCCTCAGACAGATTGACGTACAGACGACCGTAAGGTTTACAAGCACCACCTTGTGCTAATGGGCAACGATCAGGTGATGGGCAAGGCAGTTGCTCCATGCCGTTATTGGTACGCCGCTGACAGTGTTCGCCATCTCCCACGCATAACGGACGACCCGTTTGCCGATCGAATAGCGTGTACTGAGCGCGCAAATTAAGATCAGGATCATTGAACAGCATGCGTACGGGTATTTGTCTGAGCTTACCTTCACTACGTGCGCGGAGCTTTTCATCAAGCGGATGATTGACCCAGCCGTCTTTATTTTGCACTTGGCTGGTAATGGTGAATTGATCGTCTTTGGCAGGTAGGCGTTTGCCATCCTTTTGGATAACGCGTCCAATGCTGATACGACCGAGTACGGGCGGGGTAATCGTTAGACCTTTAATCATGATGATATTCCTTATTTGTTTAATAATTTGAATAAATCGACATAAAAAAGCCCACCTGTGATAGGTGGGCTTTATGCGTTTGGTTAATGAGACTAGCTGTCTTGGTTTAATTATCGTTTAAGATGACGAAGCGACGACTGTCTTGACGGGTTTTACTAAATTTATCCATCAGCTCAGGATGGGCTTTAGTGACGGCTTTACTGTCTAAGCTCACACTATCCTTAGAGCGCTTCCATGAGATTGCGCCTTTGTCAAAGACCGCTACTTCATTGTCTTTGATTAAGCTTTGCAGTTGATGTTTGATCTGGTCATGCTGCTTTTGTAGCTCACTCAGTGAGTCACGGTGACTCAGTAACTTAGTGAATAGCTTATTAGCCCCAGCGTCTTCGCTGAAATCGATTTTACTGGCAGGCTCAGGCTTAGGGTAAAGCTGCTTTAAGGCGCGCGCCGCTGACTCAGAATGATCGGGCGTTGGCGGTGTATCCGTTTCTACGTATTGCCAGAACAGACGCTCATGCCACAGAATGCTATTGATCAGTTGCTCATCGCGCTCAACCTTGTAGATCTTCGCTTCGTGTCCGCAGAGTAGGACACAAATATGCGCGGCTTGTTTGCCTGTGACTGCCAGTTGATGCTGTACTTGGCAAGTGACGTATAACGGTACGCCATGCTTCCACAGCTTAGCCCCATGTTCCCCAGCGGTTTTGCATTCCAGTATCTGTACCTCATCGCTACCAGTGATGGCGTAATCCAAGTTCGCTAACATAAAATGCTGCTCAGGATCAGGGTGCTGCAAGATGGCGTTGACGCGACGAACCTTATTGCCAGTCTGTTCTTGATAGTATTTCGCCACCATAGGCTCTAAGGTGTTGCCCCAATACAGCGGTGAGTACCCTTCGATGCTCTCATCAATGTTTGAGGTCATACGCCCTGTTTTAATCATCCACAGCTCCAGCATTGATAAATACGGATGAATACCACACGCAGCAGCAGCGTCACTACTACCAATGCCTTGCTTGCGAATCTCAAGCCATTTGTCATGGCTGAGATTTTTGGTGCTGACCAGACGTTTTGCTGTGGCTTTGACAGTTTTGTCTTTCTGAACGATGTTTTTCTCGGTTGGCTGAATTGTCTTAGCATTAATTTTAGCAGTCGGTTTTGTGTGTCTAGCTTGCAATGCTTTACGCTTACGACGTCTCGTTGGAGCGGTGTTGTTTAAAGCGATGGTTTCCATGATAGATTCCTTATAAATAGATTAGTGAATGTGATCGGTTGAATAATCGGCATAAAAAAACCACGCTCTAGGGCGTGGTTATTGCTGGTGTCATAAAACAACTAAGCGATTAAGGCTCGCGCATCCTGTAGACCTTTTTCCTTCAGCTTAGCCCCAGCACCGAACCATGCTGAGTTAAGCCGATTGTCGGTGTTCATCGCTCGGCGCTCATGATCGACGTATTCAGTGATACTACAGAGCAAGCCATAAGCAGTGTCTTTAGCCGCATCGAGATCAGCACCGCGTCCTTGACCATTAAACATCTGCATCACCTTATTCATTGCGCGAGCATTGGGAACCGCATCTTTTTCTTTCTTCGCGCTGTTAAATAAAATGATGTCATTGTCCTGATCGTTAAACACACGGCTAAGATAGTTAGCCGCTTCCGCTTGGGTAACACGGCGCTCAGACAATTGTTTCATCTCGTAGATGTGCTCATCCCACTGTTTAACCGATACGCCCAATTGCTGTTTGACCTTGTCAGCATCAAAGGAGGTGGAGTGCGGGACTTTCACCACGCCACCACTACCATCAGCAAGGCTTACCGCAAGCGTGTTATTACACACCACACGGATATTGGTAAACTGCGCTGTAGTCGCAAGCGTGCCATCACAAGCAGTTGCCAGCAGTAAGTAGCCATTACTGACATCACCGCCCCTAAGACTGGCTGACTGGCCTGTACGTGCCAATGCCCATAGCTTACGACCACCCTTTAACACACCTGCGGTTTCAAGCTCAAAGTGTGAGTGTTCCGTGAGCTCACGATAAAACTCAAGTATCTCCTCAGGCTGTACTTCCTGATAGCGCTGACTGACCACTGATAACGGATCAAGCGTGTCGGAGCGGTACAAGACCTTTTGATCAGCGAATGGCAAGATAAGGTTATGCCCTCGATCGTTCTCAGCCATGTAGCTGACGTCCGACGATTCGATACGCCAATCCATTCCTGCCTCACGTGCCCAAACCTCTAACGGCTGCTTGGGAGATAGCTCATTCCCTAAGCCGTGCCAAGGGGTTTCGCCAACGTATGCCATGCTTTCTACTAAATGTGCCATGATAATTTTCCTTTTGTATTATGATTAAATTGAGTTTAAGTGAATGAGTGAAAGGTGGTGAAGACATGCGAGCAGTCATCACAGCGATATTGTTTATTGACCAGTATTGGCAGCGCTTGATGAGACTGAGTGATCTCAATAAGCGCTGCTACCGTTGTTCCTGCAACCACACCTATAGCAGGATGTACTTTAAGTGCTTTGCAAAGACTAACACCAAGGCTGACTAATACCGCAGGGGATAACAGCTGATCAATAAGATTGATTTGACTACCATCAGTCATCTCGTAGACCAAAGATGACTCACAGCTAGGACACAGGGTTTTCATATATACTCCTAAATTTTGCGCATAAAAAAGGCCTGCTAAAAAGCAGACCTTGATGAAGGAATAAGGTACACACAAACAGGCTGTACTCAATCTCATGGTAATAGTATATATTTGAGATTATTTTGATATGGGCGGTAGTCCTCGACGTCTGGATGTGCGGTATCGACCGTGTGCAAAGGTGTTCATGTTTGGGAGCCATACTTTTAATTTTTGGTCATACTTGCTTGGTTGCGTCAGGTAACACGACGTTCTAAGAGCGTTGTTAACTTCCTGTTCGTTATCCTGATGAATCATGCCGATACCTAATTTACCGTTTCGCTCATACCCCTGCTTAGTCTTTTTATTGTGGTAGTTATAGCACTCGCCTAGACCACCAGTAATGACCTTCCACTTTTCACCAACCTCTTTTGCGATATACCAATCATTTTGTCTCTTATTACCGTCATATATCAGCAACAAATGACAATGTAATCCGCCCTCGATGCCACCATGCTCTAAAGCCCAAGCGTAGCCCTGCAAATCTTCAAAGCACGTTTCCTCATTACCGATAAGATCTCGGAATTTGCTCATGTGATGATAAAAATCTTCAATGCTAACAAGGTGGCTTGTTTCTTTGGCGTACTTTAGGTCGATACGTACAAAGAGCAGTCTTTTGTAATGATGAATCAGATGGCGTACATATTTTTCGAGTGTCCTCTTATTTTTAGACTCCTGATAACTAAACACACTACGTTCACGCTTAATATCTTTTTTATAGTATGACAGTGTTTTAATAAGACGCTGTGTTTTATCGTAATCCCAAATGACATCTTCTGGATATTGATCACCAACGATATATTGCGTACTGCGAAAGAAAGCTTCAATGGGCACCGAGTAAATCAATCCATTGTCACCCTCATAGTAATACATGAACGGATGATACAAATCGTTCAGCTCATCTATTATCAGGTCAAATCTCAATTCATTAGAAATGATATCGATTACCAGTTGGTGAACTTTAGTTAATAAGTTACTTTGATTGAGGTTAATGTTTTGCATGGTATTTCTCCTATGTGGTTTGTCTTGCACATAGTAGAGCTACATCATATTTTTTTATTCTGTCTACTGGTGGTTTAGTGAGGAGATAGTCAGTGTGGTAACGCTGCGCTATATAATAATATCAATAACCGGTTAGTGGCACTTACCAATACTGCGGAGATATCGGTAATACATTATCCTCAATTGTAGGGATCTTGGTTCATATTGATGTTTTTTGAGTAAATGGAGTTAGCTGATAGAGAAAAGTTAATACACTGTTTGGTGAATAGCAGCATTAATTTGATGCGAGGGTCTAGGTGAGTTGATCATGATTTATGTCTCCAGTATAGGTTCATATACATGAGGAGAGTCATAATATTTTAGGGCGCTATTATTAAGGGTTAATTCATAGTCGTTTATCAATAAACATGATTGTTATTCGTATCACATACTCATAGTGGTCAGCTGATAAAAAACAATAATATATAATAAGCTGTTAAGGAGGCTCATTTTAATGTCCATAACCTAGGGGGTATGAAAACTAAAAATACCGCTAGACTTGGTTATACTAAGAGGATAGAGTTACGGTTTTGGGTAATAGAACTATATTAATAAGCTTACATTGCATAAATTAGCTCTATGGGCTTATTTATCAACTGCTGACGTAATCTGTTGCTATAAAAATACTAGAAAATAGCCAGTGATAAACTACAAATTTTTGTTAAATTTACTAAGATATATCTATAAGTTTATAAGGAAAAAACTATAATGAATCGACGCATAGATACCTTTTATGAAGTGCTAGATGTTTCTTTACCAGTGTTCGATGACTATGATCGAAGCAATTTTGATGACGCCTCGATTCGCTACGCAAACTCTAAGACTTTAAGGTTTGTAACAGATGAGTTTATTCAAGCATGTAGAAGAGATCGCACAAATATAGAAAGGTTTTTTGAAGCTTTAAGACAGATGAATACTGAAGATGCTAGAGCATTGTTGTACAGCAAAAACCTGATGGATGGCCGTGGTGTCGATAATATAGGTCTTGACGATGATGACTATAAAAATAGTTTAGTGTCATACTTCCAAGATCATCCTGAACCCTTAATTGAATTTAACCATATAATCGAATACAAGATAAATAACCTTTTGCCCGAGTCATATTTAGACTGGTTCAAGGACAATTTGCGTCATTCACTGTTTTTAGCTTATCTGCTGAGAGATTATATTCAGTATAATGCTTACAAAGGTAGAGACGAGCTGATTAATGCAGTAGCAGATATCTTACGCTATGACACTCATGAATTTATAAGTTTATGGAGAAACAACATACCGAAATATGAGCGCCGAATTTCACCATTTGGTGATTTTCAAGCGAAACATATAGTCTGTGTGAAGGCTAGATACTTTAAAAACTGCTTAGATATCACGAAAGATGCTAAATGGATAGACGCTACCAATACGGAGCAGATAGAGTGGATATACGAATATCTACGTGCCAAAAACCCTCAACAAATTATTCTGGATAGGGTCTTTATTCCAAAGAATATTGAAGAGAAATACGAGCTTATTCTTGCAAGTCTGGATGTTTTGTCCAATGTTGAAAATGCTGATATAGGGACTAAAAAGAACAAAGGCTTCTCTGAACGAAGCTACACGCTATATAGCATGAAAAAAGCATGGGACGGACAAAAGCATTATAGTAAAAAGAAGCAGGTAGAGAATGGTAGCATTAAGATATATAAGAAAAATCAAGATAAGTTAAAAGCGATAATGAAGCAGAAGGGTTCTACTGCAAATCAGGTTATCAATGATTCGATAGAGCAGATGTATGAGCGTCTCATTGTAGAAAAGACAGATGCTTAGAGGGTTACTCTAAGGCAACCCTCAATTTAAGTTAGCGCTAGCTTATCTATCGGATAGCAAGGATTGTAAGTCTTTGCTAGTAACTCCCTTATCTTTCAAAGCCTGTATCAGAGTTTCGCTATCTACTTCTAACAGTGATGCTTGTTTATTCTCGCTTATTGACTGCTCAATCTGCTGCCGCGCTGTTTGAAAGTCTACAACTTCGCCTTTGTCTCTTAGTAAGTCTAAAAAGTCAGCCCAAACCTGCATGATCTTACGGCGCTCTTCTAAATGCTGAGCATGGTTATAAACCGCGCGTATGTTACTTTTTTTGTCATGTGCCATCTGTTTTTCAATCGCGTCGCCCATGTAGCCAAGCTCGTTAAGATTGGTTGAGGCGATGTGACGAAAGCCGTGACCTGTCTGCTTACCAGCATAGCCTAGAATATCTAGCGCGTTATTAATAAACTCCTCACTATACGGCTGATGCATACCCGTATGATAGAACACATATTCATATTGTCCTGTGATGGGTTTCATCTCCTCTAGTACTGCTAGCATCTGATCTGACAACGGTACAACGTGCTTACGTGCAATTTTAAGGTTATCGATATCAACACGCCATAAACGGTTGGCAAAGTCGATATGCGCCCATTTCATCATACGTAGTTCAATGGTGCGGCAAAATGAGTACGCTAAAAACTTCATACCTAAGCGGGTTTGGTCATGACCATGATAATTCTCAATAGCTTGGAGTAGGGCAGGCAGCTCATGGATATCTACATGCTTCATGTGCTGACTTTTGGCTTTAGGATAGAGTGCTTTTAGATCATCGATTGGATTTTGCTCAATGATGCGTTCGCGTTTGGCACGTCTTAAGACATTAGCCACCAGATCGATAGTGCGTCTGGTTACCTCGCGTGGCGGCTCACCGTCTTTGTTCACACGCTTTTCGATCTCATCTGCCATTGATCGACAATCCTCAAAGCTTACATCTTTTAGTGCAATGCCTTCAAAGTGGGGCAACACGTCTTTATGCATACGGTTATAGTCTTGCTGATAGGTACGTGGCTTGACGTTACGCTGACGTTCAGCGAGCCAGTCTAACGCATAATCATTGAATTTTTGTGCATGAACATTATTGAGCCTATCTTGACGCTTTTTATTTTTTGGATCGATACCATCTGCTAGTAGCGCTTTAATCTCAGTATTGGCTTGTCTGGCTTCAGCGAGTGACATGATGGGGTAAGTGCCAAGTGTGAGGCGTGTCTGCTTACCATCAAAGCGATAAGCGCTTATCCATGTTTTTGTGCTTGTGCTACGGACTAAAAGCTGTAGCCCATACTGATCACTATATTTGTCAGGACGTGAAGGCGTACATTTTTCACT
Organism: Psychrobacter sp. AOP3-A1-26; assembly: GCF_052378235.1. Classification (NCBI taxonomy): domain Bacteria; kingdom Pseudomonadati; phylum Pseudomonadota; class Gammaproteobacteria; order Moraxellales; family Moraxellaceae; genus Psychrobacter; species Psychrobacter sp. AOP3-A1-26. Next base: position 57,490 of record NZ_JBQSXN010000006.1, on the reverse strand, counting down.
TGGTTTGAGCTTGCGGATTTTGCTATCGCTTAACATGTTGGTCTACTCCCTATGCTTCCAAGCCTTGTAATTCAAGCGTTACAAATATAACGTTGGTCTAAAGCTGAATTATAAAGCCTAAATGTTGGTCTTTTTGAGGTCTAATGAAATCATAGACCAACAGATAGACCAACACAAGCCACGGGATAGGTGGGTTATATTCGGATAGATTGGGAAAACACTAGACATAAAAAAAACGCTAGACGCGTTATTTATAAAGGGTTACAGAGGTATATGGGAGTGTTTAGGACAAGGTGGGAAAAGGAGTGTTTTATAAGATTGGCGGTGAAGGAGGGATTCGAACCCTCGATACGCTATGAACGTATACACACTTTCCAGGCGTGCGGTTTCAGCCACTCACCCACTTCACCGTTTAGACAGCGCGTTTTTGGACGACACTGATTTTTGACTGGCTAAGTATAGCGGATACCATTTAAAAAGTCACCACTTGCGCCCTATCTTTCTTGATTGTTAGATGCCTGCTAGGATAGCATGCACGTAATAATAAGCATAAATGGTAGAAAGTTGAATGATAAGTATTGGCAAGCCTAAATATAGGCTTACAAATAACATAATAATGACAGTGTTTACGGCTATACTCAGTATGAGCTCAGCGTACGCCGACGATTTTACCCAGTGTAGCCAGTCCTTTTATGGTGGTATCTATCCCGAATTTACTAATCCTAAACTGAGTAAAGATACCCAGTCATTATGTTTTGATGGTTTTGCTGTCATGTATTCTGGTGTATCGCGTACGCCGCTGTGGTCAGCCGAATATTTGGACCGCAAGCGCTTGCAGCAAGCCAAAAAAATCGATCGTGAAGACAGCTTTCATGAAGAGAGTCGTTTACCGAAGTCCATGCGCGCTAAACTGTCTGATTATTCAGGCTCTGGTTATGATCGCGGTCATCTATCCCCTAATGGTGATATGGCCAATCGTAGCCAACAGTATGATAGTTTTAGTCTGGCTAATATTGCCCCGCAATCTCCACGTAATAATCGCTATATTTGGCGTAATATTGAGTCTGCCACTCGCTATTTGACCCAGCAGTATGGTGAAGTTTATACCATCACAGGAGTGGCATTTACTGGCAAAAAAACCAAACAGCTTGCTGACCGCGTACTGGTGCCCAGTCATTTTTTTAAAGCGGTTTATATCCCAGCGACCAATCAAGCGGGAGTGTACTATGCACCGAATGATGAATCAGAGCGTATAGAAGTCATTAGTATCGATGCGTTGACTACTGAGATTGGTATCGATGTCTTACCCGTACTAGACCCTCAGACCAAAGCGCAAGCGTTTGATTTACCATTGAAGGCGGGTGAACGTTCAGACATACCAGATGAGCCCGTAGAAGAGCCCACTTGGATATTGTTTGTGTTGGCAATACTAGAATGGGTGCTCACACAACTGCAGGCGTGAAACGTCTGTATGTGATCAAAAACGGATGATATTGAAAAATAACGTAAGATACGATTTATAAAAAGGATATTATAAATGATTGAACCATTTGCTAATGACCACCAAAGTATGCAGATTGGAGAGCTGGTTATCGAGAACCAAAAAGATAAAATCATCATTTATGGAGATATTGATCTGACGTTGGATTCGTCTGGATATCAGCAAGCTGAGCAGTTACACGAGCTAACAACCAAAATTATGCAAGCTTTTGAGACTAACGAGCCTTATAACAACAATGATATTAAGTCAAAGAAAAAGGATGACCAGACAGGCAAAGAAATAGACAACCCTTTCCTGTAACTCTTTGATATGGTTTTGTTTTTATAGAAATAATAAAGTATAAAAAAATTACTAGGCAAAATCTAAAAATTGCTTATAATGGGTCAAGACATCGCTTATACCGTTCAAATCTTTGGACAAAAGCCTATGAGTAGACACGGTCATTAAATATAACCGTCAAGCTTTAAAAAAGATTCTAGCAAAGGATAAGCATAGAATATTAGAAACATAACGTTTCGAGTAACCACTGTATAAATGAAGGGAGTCAATTTATGAAATTACTTACAAAAACTGCTTTAGCTGCGGCTGGTATCAGTATGGCCACTATGGCATTTGCTGCTGATCCATTAGCCAATACTACCTGGCAGACCTATGACGATGGCAAGCCAAAAGGCACGGTCAAAATCACTGAGTCAAATGGTGTGTTGACAGGTAAACTCATCGCAACTAACTCAGCCAAAGGTAAGAAACACGTCGGTATGACCATTATCTCTGGTCTGAAAGCTGATGGCGGTGGTAAATATAGCGGTGGTACGATTACTGACCCTGAAAAAGGCAAGGACTACCGTATGACTGCACAACTAAGTGGCAGTACGTTAAATTTAAAAGGTTATATTGGTCCATTCTCACGTAGTCAGCAGTGGAAAAAGAAATAAGTCCATCGCTTATTTTTACTATCAAGTTTAATCTTGAGCCATAAAAAATCCCACATTACCGTAAGGTTTTATGGGGTTTTTTATGGCTCTAACTTTAATTTATGGTTCTAGTTTTGGTATAAGCTCAACATGTTTATATTACAAGCTCGAGATGAGATTCCATAATGCATATTAATTCCCCTTGAATTGATGCAATCAGTTATCAGTATGCTCTATCAGTCTGTACTTATTATTCGTTCTCAGGCTTTAAATAGCGTCAGGACCTGTCTCGCCCGTACGTATACGAACGACTTGTTCAAGATTGGTCACAAATATCTTACCATCGCCGATTTTGCCAGTGCTTGCAATACGAGTGATGGCTTCGATAGCAGGCTCGACCATTTCATCGACGACCGCCACTTCGACTTTTACCTTGGGTAAAAAATCCACTACGTATTCTGCACCGCGGTAGAGCTCAGTGTGGCCTTTTTGGCGACCGAAACCTTTAACTTCGGTGACAGTGACACCTTTGACACCGATGTCAGAAAGCGCTTCACGTACATCATCGAGCTTAAATGGTTTTAAGATCGCAGTGATTAGCTTCATAAAAAATTCCTTATTTGTGTGATGCCATAAGTTGATGGATAGAAGTGTTGTGCCTTATTGTATCGCGGCTATGTTTACCAGCGGCTATGCTTACCACGAGTTATTCAAAGATTGGGCTAAACCTACTCAAGGGGAAGGCAGGATTAACCGTATTTGCTCAAAATAATTATGGTAATGGTAAAAAATTGCTCATAGTGTAACAATAAAACCCGTTGCTATAAGCGTAAAGAATAGTAATCAACCTTTAGCGTTAAACCAACGAAAACTTTATTATAACCAACTTTCTAGGTGCTTGGGGAGGCTATCCTGCCATTTCATGTACTGATTTGATAAATTGACAGGGTGATTTGGTGAAATATTATGGCGTGAGAAGCAGAGACTGATATTAGAGTAAAGCCTCTGCTTTTAATAGGATAGGTGTGGTTGTTGTCTTATATGGATGAATCTAGGTCTAAGCTTTAGGGAAGAGTAGGTATGGTGTTTTGGTGCTGCCTAGTAGCTTTTTGGTGTCGCTACCTTGGAGTAATTCACGCAGACGGGATTGACCAAATGCCCCTGTCATTAGTAGGCCAATATCATTCTCGTTTTGATAGTAATTTAAAGCCGCGGTAACATCACGGCAATCTAGCAAAGCCTTTTTAGATTTGATGCCGGCTTGTTTGAGGCGTGCATAAGCTTCGCGTAGCGCGTCGCAATTCTCTGAGTTTTCTTTTCCGACCATGACAATATGCACGGTTAAAGCCCGAATAAGCGGCGTTTTGCACAGCCAATTGAGCAATTTATGAGATGTTGGGCTATTGTCAAAGGCGAATAATGCGGTAGTAGGGAGCAAAAATGGGGCATGAGTCACCAAAATGGGGCAGTGACTGACACGAATTAACTGGCTCAATGTCGATTTACAGGTAACATGATGTCCGATAACGATTAATTGTGCTTTGTCATCGACATAATCGATACTCTCATTGAGGTGTTCATGACGGTGCAATGTATAGGTTTTGAGTTTGGGGTGCTGCTGCGCGCAATAAGTGGTTGCTTGGTGTAAGAGAAGCTTACCCTGGGCTTTTAGTTCACTATTACTCGAATGTTCTTTTGCAGTGAATTGATCTAATAAAGTGTTTTCATCATCAATATTGAGACAGCATGAGTAATCAACGGCAGCTTTTTGTTGTAAGCTTGGCACTGAATGTAGTAGCCCGATCGGCACTTGTAGGCGGATTGAAGCCCACATGGTTGCATCTAAAACGGCTTGCACGTGATCAGGACAGTCTAAGCAAGCAATCACGCTATCTGGCTTCAAATTACTCATAAGGGCACCACATCATTTCAATACCAAAAATACAGCTACATTGGTAAAAAGGGTGGGGAGGCAATGCTCACGCCTCATCCTCTTTACCAATGCAGCTGTCTATTCAATTGTTTGTTTAACTGTTTATTTATGAGACATTGATGATTAACACGATAGTGTAGGATGTAGACGCAGACTTTTTGCTCAATCCAGCAAACCAATATCGCGGCGATCATGAACAGAGAAGCGATCAATCAGCGTACGACTGGCATTATTTAGTCCAACTACTTTGACATCAATGCCCTCGCGTTGCAAGCGCATAACCAGCTTATCCAAGGTGTCAACGGCACTAATGTCCCAAAAATGGGCTTGGCTGACATCAATCTGGATGCTATCCAAGGCTTCTTTGGTGTCGAAGCTATGTAAAAACTGTGTCGTAGACGCAAAGAAAACCTGTCCTTGTACATAATAATAGCGGGTGTTGCTACTGTCGTCGTATTCACTAAATATGGTTAAGAATTGACCGATTTTATTGGCAAATGCCAATGCAGATAGCAGCACACCTACGCCGACACCGTAGGCTAAATTGTGGGTAAAGACCGTGGTCAATACCGTCGCTAGCATGACAATATTAAAGGACATCGGGTGTGTTTTGAACTCGCGAATAGACTGCCAGTTAAAGGTACCGATAGAGACCATAATCATCACCGCGACCAGCGCTGCCATTGGGATTTGGCTGACCCATTCACTCAAAAACACCACCATAATGAGCAAGACGATACCTGCTATCAAAGTAGATAGGCGCGTACGTCCGCCAGATTTGACGTTAATCATTGACTGACCAATCATCGCACAACCTGCCATACCGCCAAAGAAACCTGAGACCACGTTAGCAATCCCTTGACCGCGACACTCACGGTTTTTATCACTGGGGGTATCTGTTAACTCGTCAACGATCGTCGCCGTCATCATAGATTCTAACAAACCAACGATAGCCAACGCGATAGAATAAGGGGCTATGATTAGTAAGGTGTTTAGGTTCAATGGAATGTCAGGCAACAAAAACATCGGCAGGGAGTCTGGTAAGTCACCCATGCTACCGACGTTACGAATATCAAGGTTCATATACATCGCGACCGCGGTTAATCCCACGATACAAATAAGCGGCGATGGAATCACCCGACCAATTTTAGGAATGAGCGGGAACAGGTAAATTATCGCCAAGCCCGCTGCTGTCATGATATAAACGGTCATACCGACGCGCTCAGTCATTGGGTTAAGCTCTGGTAATTGGGCGGCAAAGATCAATATCGCTAGCGCATTGACAAAGCCAATGACCACAGAGCGGGAAACAAAACGCATCAAATTCCCGAGCTTTAAGATGCCCATTACTACCTGAATAGCGCCGCACAATAAGGTGGCAGCCAATAAATACTGCAAACCATGCTCGGCGACCAAATCGACCATCACCAGTGCCATCGCCCCTGTTGCCGCCGAAATCATGCCTGGACGACCACCGACGAAACTAATCACTACCGCGATACAAAATGAGGCATACAAGCCGACTTTTGGATCAACGCCAGCGATAATAGAGAAGGCAATGGCCTCAGGGATTAGCGCCAGTGCAACGACTAGGCCTGATAAAACGTCACCGCGAACATTGGAAAACCACTCGTCACGTAAGTTATCAATAAAAGATGTCATAAGTAAACTGCATAGGGTTAGAGGCAAAAAAAGTAATCATTACTCATTCATAAAATGATCGCGTCGCTATAAGAATAGCTATTCATCTTTCTTTTACGGCAACAGGCGCTGTGTCATGTTGCGGCATTGAATTATCGAGGCATTGTCATAAAAGGTACGGTCATAAGAAACACGGTTATAAAAGGTACTGTCATAAAAAACATCGTAATAAATATGTCTACTGATTTACTTGCTGGTATCACTAATACGCTCATCAATAATCGATACGATGATAAATTTAGTGAGTTTACCTAAAATTATTTGGAATTGGGTAGTTAAGGTAGGCTATTCAAAAACAACACCTACAATAACGAATAGAGTCAGCAATGACTTGCTGCGGTAGAAGATAATAAATCATCTGTCAAATAAAAGTAGCCGTTCGACATGATCCGTCCATGCATGATTCGTCCACAATAGCCATTTTGCCAAAGAGAAGTGACAACAGCGCGCTAACTGTGACAACATGCTAAACTAAAACGGCCAGAGTAAGTCTCTGGTCACTGACAGATTAGGGCAGCTATTATAGCACTAGCCACTTAATATAAAAACAGGCGCATAATAGCATAACGCCGTAAAAAACCAGTACCGAAATCTGAACGATACCGTTATGATGTTTCTCATCTTGATGGTATCGTTTGGCTTTTTTATAGGCTAGATTTTTTGATGCCATTTTGCACATCTAATAGAAGGAATAGATATGACCACCAACACTGCAACAGATGCCTTACTTCATAAAGGCAGTGGTCTACAAGTCGTGGTTGGTTTGGGGCAATCTGGGTTATCTGTCGCTCGCTATCTGGTGGCGCAAGGTTATCAAGTAGCGGTCACTGATGCTCAGGCAGTACCTAGACTAGCGGATCAGTTACCTGATGAGATTGATATCCGCCGGTTTGGTACGATTGACGCAGCGCTATTGCAGCAAGCCACACGGATTATTATTAGCCCTGGTATTTCTCTGGCGACCGAAGCCGTTGCAGCCGCACGTCAAGCCAATGTCCCAGTGGTCAGTGATATTCAGCTATTTTGTGATGCCTGTACGGTACCGATCGTAGCGATTACCGGCTCTAATGCTAAGAGCACTGTGACCACGTTGGTTGGGCAAATGGCGATAGATGCTGGGGTCAATGTCGGTGTCGGTGGCAATATTGGTGTACCAGCGCTAACATTACTGGATAATACCGATATGGAGTTGGCGGTACTTGAGCTGTCCAGCTTTCAATTAGAAACCGTGACCGATTTAAACGCACAAGTCGCCACGGTGCTTAATATGTCGCCTGACCATTTAGACCGTCATGGCGATATGCTCGGCTACCATCAAGCCAAGCACCGTATTTTTCAGGGTGCAAAATCTGTGGTTATTAACCGTGAAGACGCATTGACGCGCCCACTGGTGGCTGATAATTTACCCAGAGTGAGTACGGGCATTCATGCCCCTGACGAGAATCAATATGGTCTCATCACTGACTCTGAAGGCGATATTTATCTTGCACGCGGTACAGAAAAACTACTGTCGGCAGATAAACTGTTGATTAAAGGCCGTCATAATCTGCTCAATGCGCAAGCAGCGTTAGCGTTAGGCGAGCTGGCAGGATTGGCAGTTGATAGCATGCTAGATACCTTGCAACAATTTACTGGACTTGAGCATCGTTGCCAATATGTGGCAAATGTGGCTGATATTGATTATTTTAATGATTCAAAAGGCACCAATATTGGCTCGACGATGGCCGCTATCGAAGGGCTGGGTGCAGTCTATGCGCCAAAAGACGGCAAGCTATTATTGATTTTGGGTGGGCAAGGCAAAGGTCAAGAATTTGGCGAGCTGACCCCTTTTATCAATCAGTACGTTAGTCAACTACTGCTTATCGGTGAAGATAGTCAGCAAATTGAGCAGCACCTGCGTACAGCCAACTTAAGTGATGACGTAGCGCTACACCAATGCCAGTCTTTGGAAAATGCCTTTGACACCATTCAACAAGTAACTGTAAGTAGCCTATCACAAGTGCAAGCGGTGCTATTATCACCAGCCTGTGCCAGTTTCGATCAATATAGCGGTTATGCGGCTCGCGGTGAGCATTTTAATCAACTGGTTGACCAACTAAATCTGGCGCGTGCCGATAGTATGACTACTGGTTAAAGGCTGCAAAAAATTTACTCCAGTAGCACTTATATCGGTTTTAAAGTGAATCAACTATAAATGATTGTTTTGCTTATAAATTGCTGCTACTGTCGATGATGACCAGTCAGATTGAGGACACGCCCTAGCTATCTGATACGACAGCTATCTGGTGCGATCTACTTTATTTTTTAAACGGTGGCGTTTGATAGACGCCGTGTTTTTTCGTTCGTTAGTGTATATAAAATTATGGCGATCTCTTCTTTTTTTCGTTCTTCTTCTCAATCAAAGCCAGCCTCTGGCTCAGATGGTATCCTTTCTATGCCGTCAGCACGCGCCATCTTAATATCGAGTGTCGGCTGTATGCTGGTGCTTAGTTTATTGATGGTGGCTTCTGCTTCTATTCCTTTTGCACTCAGTCGCGGAATGACAGAGCTGCATTTTTTCAAAAACCAACTGCTGTATATGACGATAGGTTTGATTATCGCTGCGGTTCCTTATTATAGCGTGTCTTTACGGTTGCTATATAAAACCGAAACCCAGTTTATTTTGCTGGGTATTACGGGCATGCTATTAGTGGCGACCTTGTTCAGTACGCCTATCAATGGCTCCAAACGTTGGCTAACGATAGGCGGTTTTAATTTTCAGGTAGCAGAGTTAGCGAAACTGGTCATGATTGTGTTTGTCTCTGACTTTGTGGTGCGTCGCTCTTTTGAGGTCCGTAATGGTTTGGATGGTTTTTTGCGGATTATGTTAGTGGTCGCGCTCATCACCATACTGTTATTATCGCAGCCAGACTTTGGTTCTTTTGTGGTGATACTTGGTACGCTCTTTGCGATTTTTTATATTGCGGGTGCCCCTTACAAGCATTTCTTAGCGCTAGGTGCTGCTGCTATTGGCGGTGCTGTGTTGATGGTTACGACAGCAGAGTATCGGTTAGTCCGAGTGATGTCGTTTATGGATCCGTTTGATGATGTACAAGATACGGATTATCAGCTGGCGCGCAGTTTGATTGCTTTTGGTCGTGGGCAATTTACAGGTGTTGGCTATGGCGAAAGTGTACAAAAACTGTCGCATCTGCCCGAGGCTCATACCGACTTTTTATTGGCCATCACTGGTGAAGAGCTAGGCTTTGTTGGGGTTAGCATGGTGCTGTTGCTCGAGGCGCTGATTATCGGCAGTGCGATGCGTATCAGTTATAACGCGCTCAAGCGTCGGCAGATGCGCATGAGTTATACCGCTTTTGGTATCGGTGTGGTGTTTATTGCGCAGACAATTATTAATGCGGCGATGAATATGGGCGCAATTCCGACCAAAGGTTTAACCATGCCGTTTTTCAGTTACGGTGGCTCATCGATGCTGATTAGTTTAGTGATGGTCGCGCTATTACTGAAGATTTACAAAGAAAGCCCTGAAATCGAAAAAAGCCAGTGCCGTTATTATTAGTATCGTTAGAATAGTTTAAAACGCGTCGCTATTGGTGGCGCTTTTTATTGCTTGTTTTTCGTCTTTTATCCATTGGGTATATTTAACTGCTGTTTGCCCTGTAGTGGCGTATTGTCCCATTGGGCAACGGCCTGTCTTAGCATATTGCTAGGTGTATCTCTATCGACCGTTGGTTGCTGTAAGAGCTGTAAAGCGTCAGTGATAAGCTGACTTGGGTTACGAGTATCGATGGGTTGAGCCAGATTTTGCTTGGAGAGCTTTTGCCCATCAGAATGACATATCAGTGGCAAGTGAGACCAATGATCGATAGCAGGCAAACCAGCGGCCTGCATGATACTGATTTGTGCCGTGGTCATGGGTAAAATATCCAAACCGCGCATAATATGTGTGATTTGTTGTAGACCATCATCGAGGCTGGCTGCCAATATATAATTGATCATGCCATCTTGGCGGCGCACCACCATATCGCCTAATGTTTGCTGCGGATTATCCCACTGCATACCTTGGATACCATCGTTGAAACCAATCCTATAATCTGGCAGTTGGATACGTAACTTATGTTGTTGTCTATCAAGGTCAGCGCCGACACAGCGGCGCGGATAACGCGTCCTATTTGGTTGTAGCGAACTGACAGCATCGTGATGCTTGCTTGGTTCCTTTTGTGCCCAATATTGCTCCAAATCTTTACGTGAGCATTGGCAGCCATAAGTCAGCGATTGCAGAGAGGAAGACAAGTAATCATTATAAATATCAATGCGTTCAGACTGATAAATAACATCGCCATCCCAGTATAATCCAAGCGCTTCCAAATCAATTAAAATTTGTTCAGTAAACTGTCGGTCACAGCGTTCGGTATCAGTATCTTCGATACGTAATAGCCATTTACCACCCAATGATTTTATATGGCAATAGCTGGCAATCGCTGTCGTTAGTGAGCCAAGGTGTAACTCACCAGTCGGTGAGGGGGCAAAACGACCGATAGGCTGTGATGATGAGGTTTGAGTTAACATAGAAGTTTGGATGGACTTTAAAATTGATGGTTATCGGTAAATGGGATAGAAGGTAGGATAATAAAAATTAGCGTAAAAAGATATTTATTAAATGCGGCTGTTTTGTTAGCAGGATGAGTTCTAAAGATATAGCTGATTGTGTCAGCCATGCTTTTTTTAAGATGCGAAGTTTTGAATTGGTTATCAGTTGCCAATCTCAAAGCCAGTAATGACAAAGCTATTAAGCCAAAACACAACGAGCGACCATATTAATATGGTCGCTCGTGCTTGTACTTATATTTTTATACCTACATTAACAGTAGGTTGCTTAAGCGCCTTGGTTCTGGCGTTCTTTAATTTCAGATAAAGTCTTACAGTCGATACATTGCGTCGCTGTTGGGCGTGCCTCTAAACGACGCAGACCAATCTCTACCCCGCAAGTTTCACAAAAACCATAGTCTTCGTTTTCGATTTCTGACATAGATTTGTCGATTTTGCGAATCAGCTTACGCTCACGGTCACGTGTACGCAGCGCCAAGGCAAACTCTTCTTCTTGGGTAGCACGGTCATTGATGTCTGGCATGGCACTTGACTCATCTTGGATATAAGTCTTGGTGCGATCCGCTTCACCAATCAGTTGGTTTTTCCAGTCCAATAAAATAGATTTAAAGTGCTCTAACTGTGCATCAGACATATACTCTTCGTCTTTGCCCGGCACATAAGGAGTAAACTTAACTTCACTCGGATTCGTAGTCACGGTGCTCATATGGGTATCCTACTTTTTCAAATTGATTCAATAAAACGACGTATCAAAAGACAAGACGTTATTAATTTACCAAACGCTATAATTTGTCCCTTTATAAAACGTTTTACCACTTGGTAACACAAGTAACACAGCTGATCTAATAGTACGGTTATCTCAAAATGCTCATAGCAACATATCAATGTTCAGGTATATGGTTATGTCTATTTTTATTTAAACTGCTTTATTTAAATAACAGGGTTTAAATAGTGCTGCATATTACTGACTGTAGAAACTTAGCTTGTGGTCGATCTAGCCATCCTAGCTACTATAGTTTTGCTTATTATTAAATATCAGGTGGTCTTCGTTTTATTTTATAAGTTGTAACATTGTTTTTAATAATAATGAAGCTATTTTTTATAATGACCACATTTCTACTTTGTCAGCTATCTTATGGTTCAATCAAGCAGTATCAGCTAAAAGCCTAAAAAATAAGGGCTGTCAGCGTTAATGGTGCCAATAAATCTGGGCATCAAGTATCCAGTCTTTCAACCCAGCTTGCAACCTTTCCATTGTTGGCTAATTGCAACCAACGATACCCTGGCAATGCGTTTGTGTCGTAGGAAAAATCATCTTCGAAGGGTTTGAACTGATAGCAGGTAGACGGTGTACTATAAACGCTAACCCCCTGACGATGACGCACTTGCTCTTGGTGGGTATGACCACTAATAATGACTTTTAATTGCTCGAATTTTGCCATATGCTGCCAAAAACTCTCGCTATTGTCTGCCATATGGGTATCAATCCAGTCAGAATCTATAGGAATGACGTGGTGGTGCACGGCAATTAATGTAGGCTTATCACAAGCGCTGAGGGTCTCGCATAGCCAATCGATGGCGGCGGGGGTAATTTCACCTTCTACTTTGCCAGCCATAGATGAATCTAATAACAAAACCTGCCAGTGATCACTTTCAATAACATGTTGGCTCAGTAAACGTGAATCGGTCGGCCGTGCGATGAGCTCGCGCTGAAAAAAGGGTAAGTCACTACCCCTTTCATCAGTGACGTCATGGTTGCCAGCGATACAAGCAAAAGGAATGCCCGTTGCTTGTAATACCTTAAAAATATGGTCATAGATAGCAGGAATTACCTCACTAACCAAATCCCCAGTCACGACAATCAAATCACAGCGGATATCGCCACTCAATGCTTGCTGTAGCACGGACTCAAAACGGTGCTGACAAACCGTTACCTCGCCATTTTTAGTACTGTCCTCATCATTATCATCGGCAGTGGAGACCACAGGCGTTGATAAATGCAAGTCAGTGATTTGTAGTATATTCAATTGTGCATCTGGCGTGCTGATTTTATTCACAGGATAGCTTGGCATTGGGTCAGTCCCTTATCGAATCAAAATAAGTATTATCGCTAGAATAAATATAAATACATTGAACGAGTTATAGTCATTGGTTTCTCATTGCTATTACCAAGCTGTTATTACCAATAGGCATATTAGGGCAATTTTATAACATAACGTCAATGAAAGCTCTAGCTATATTGATAAAATAAAGTTGGATAAAACAGTAAATAACCGCCTTTATATTACGCATACTACGAAGCGATTAGCGACGTGCTGACCAAAACCTTGTGGTCATTAGCTTTGAGACAGCAAGCGCCATAAAGAATAAAATTGCTAATATCAAGACGATAGAGAGACCCGTCTGAATATCCAACCAAATGCTACCCCAAACGCCTAAAGTGACGCCAAGCTGCGCGATTACTAGCGATATAATGACCATTTGTTTTGGTGATGCTGAATATAAGCGTGCCGTCAGTGCTGGTAAAACCAATAAACCACTGATTAATAAACTACCAACCGCCTGTAGAGCAATCGCACAAAACCCTGCTAGTACGCCCATAAAAAATAGCCGCTGGCGTGTGGGGTTGATACCCTGAATACGTGCCAATGCTTCGTGGGTGGCAAGCTTAATTTGCGCTGGCCATATATAGGTAAGCAGACCCAATCCAACCATGACGCTACCAGCGAGTAACGGTAAGTCTGCCCAGTCAAGCTCCAGCAAATTACCAAATAAAAACCCCAGTACGTTTGCTTGCTGGTCAGTTAGCTGGGTCAAAGCCAATAAGCCTAGACATAGCAATGACACCGCAACCACTGCCAGTACCGCATCGACGGGCAGACGCTCATCATCAATGAGCACCAGCCCCAGCACCACCATGACACTGACTAATGCAATGCCTATACCCATTGGCAACTGCCACCAGACTGCCAAGGCCACGCCAAGTAAGGTTCCATGAGCTAATGCGTCAGCAAAAAATGCCATGCGTCGCCACAATACCAAACAACCTAAAGGCGCTGATAATAAGGCTAAAATACTGCCAGCAATCCAAGCAGGGGCAATGATGGCTAACCAAGCGCTCATAATAAGTATCCGTAATAGTTTTTATAAAGGTTTAAGGCTTTATTATAATTCGAGTTCGCTTGGCGCGTGATGCTCACAGGCGTGCGGTTGGTGTACATAAGGCTGCTCATAATGATGGCCAAACAGCTTTTGAAATTCGCTGCTAATAGCAAGCTCGCTGGGCTGACCTTCACAGCAGATATGCTTGTTGAGACAAATCACCCGTCGACTGCCTTTCATCACCCAATGTAAATCATGCGATACCACCAGCATGGCACAGCGTAAAAACTCTGGTAATTCATCGATAAATTGATACAGCCAAACCTCGGTATCAGGGTCCAGCCCTTGCATCGGTTCATCTAAAATTAATAAATTGGGCTTCTCTAATAATGCGCGTGCCAGCAATACCCGCTGCGTTTCACCACCCGAAAGGTGCAGCATTTGCCGCGATAGCAGATGGGTCAATGATAAATTATCAAAGATAAACTGCCGCTGCTCAGCCGTTAAGCGTTTTTTGTCTGCTTGTGCTAGTAAATCGCGGACACGTAATGGCAGTATTGGTGGTACAGCAAACCGCTGCGGCACATAGCCAAGCTGTAATTTCTGGTGGGGTGTAATCTGTCCATCAGTCGGCTCAATTAAGCCCAAAATAAGTTTGACCAACGTTGACTTGCCCGCGCCATTAGGCCCGATAAGGCTGACCGTTTCGTTAATAGCAATGTCGATATTAATATTTGACAGCAAGCGTTGCTGGTTAATATCAAAGCTAACGTTATTTAAGCTCAGCAGTTTGCTAACACTATTAATGCTATTGCCAGTAATAACAGAAGCGCTCGGTTGATTAAACGGTAAGGTAGACAGGCTCATAATATGACAACGAGTGGGTTAGTAAAGGATATACATAAAATTTGATGATAAACACTTATCATCAAGGGTCGTTATTTTACTGGCACATTTGGCAACGACCGCTCAGCTCAATGACACTGCGTTCAACGATAAAACCAATATCTTGCTCAGCAAAGCCCATCATCTCTTGTACGGGCAAGCTGCTACATTCTTGTACGCGCTGACACTGCTCACAGATTAAAAACGCTGCCGTATGCTGCGCCCTTGGGTGACAGCAAGGTACATACGCATTGATAGAGGTCAGTTGATGTACCAAACCTTCGCTTAATAAAAACTCTAAACTGCGATAGACCGTCGGCGGTGCAACATTCTTTGTGCTATCAATCTTATTATCGCTGTCTGATAGACGCATGTGCTGTAATTGGGTGATTAAATCATAAGCACCCACTGGTTTATTGGCTTGCAATACCAGCGTATAAATCTGCTGACGTAAGGGGGTAAAGCGCACACCGCGTAGACGACACTGCTCTTTTGCGGCGATTAGGCGCTCAGACACATCCTGAGGCGTAAAATCTTGCACGTCGTGCACATGCTCACAATTAGGTGAGGTAGTCGACATAGCACAAGCTCCTAAAAATGGAATGGCATTTTAAGTATAGTAATTTATATTGTTATAGTATAACATACTAAAACCAAAATCAGATAAACGGTCTTAATTTATCTACGTATATTTCTATCATCCATACATTAAAGAACCGACTATGAACTCAGTCTTTAACGACTCTTTACGCTCACGCATTATACTACAGCGACTGCTCATTACTGGAATAGTAATGCTCGGCACTTTGGCAGTTAATGCCCAAGCCGCCACAGTCAGCGTGAGTAACTATCCTTTGTTTTTGTTAAGTCAGGCAGTCACTGAGGGTGCGCCGCCTGCCAAGCAATTATTGCAGGCAGGGGAGGTCGGTCACCATGGTAGTATCAGTCCTGGCGATATCAAAGCCATTCAGGACAGTAAGTTTGTGGTCTGGTTTGGTGAGCCACTAGAAAAAAACTTGGCAGCGAGCTTAAATACCGCGCCCAATGCTATTGCATTGTTTGAGTTTGATGCTTTTCATCGTCATCCTTTGCGCGATATAAAAGGTAAACCTATTGCTGACACCTTAGACCCGCATATTTGGCTCGATCCTGATAATGCCAAAGCCATGACTCGCGCTCTTGCGGTGATTCATAGTCATGCCAATCCGCAATATAAAAAGCTGTACCATGCCAATGCCCAAAAATTTGCTCAACGACTGGATAAAGCCGTAGCAGCAACCAATAAAAATGCTACTCAAAAAGTGCGACCATATTGGGCTTATCACGATGCTTATCAATATATCGAAAGCAGCTTACAGCTAACGTTCATCGGTAGCTTAAGTACTGACCATCATTTAGCGCCAAGAGCGAGCCAATTACGCTGGCTCAATGAGCAGCGCCCGGACAAGAAAATGTGCCTTGTGTCGCCAAGCCAACCTGCTAAAGGATTGTTAGCCAAACTACAACCTGTACAGACCACCGTTCAGGCAGAAGATATGAGTAATAGCAAAGACTTTGTCAGCGGCTGGCAGGCGATGGCGCAGCAGATATATCAATGCATATCATAAAGCGCTTATACAGAAGCTTTTGATAGAGTATTGATTAGAGCATCATTTGCAGATAGTAAGAATAGATGACTGGTAAAAGGTATATTTTTCTTGCTTAACGGTCGGTCGGTCCTTATAATGAGTGGCGTTTTATTTTGGTTAAAAGGTAACCCCTATAGAGTGGGCCGTTCACGGATAAAAGTAACAGCGTCGCGACTGTGTTAGATTGCTACCTTACCCCAATCCTGTAAGGCGATAGGACTACCGATGACCAAGCCTGCCAAACGCACACAAAAAGATAAGATTGGCATTTATATCAAGCGCCAAGCATGGATACTATTTATCCTTATTATTATTGCTTGGATATTAGATACTATTTGGTTACATAGTGCGCTGGTAGTAGCAAAAAGCGCCGCTATTGGTGCGCTACTTAGTTTTGCCACTCAAGTGGTATTTGCTTTTTTTATTTTTTGGTATACCGGATATCGCGCGCGCTTATATATTGTTAGCCAGCTATATCGGGGTCAAATGGCCAAATGGCTGTTGACCGTGTTTGGTTTCGCACTAATTTTTATTACCGTACAACCCCTATCCGCGCCTGCGCTGTTTATCGGTTTTATGGTAATGCAAATTAGTCACAGTTGGATGTTGTGGCATATACGTTAGTATTGATAAATGATTTTTATTTATATAGAGGTGATTTGTATATATAAATAGCCAAATTATAACCGACACTAGCAAGTCACCCCGCTGTCCAGCTTCTCTATGACTAGTTGTATAACGTCGAAGCATGAAAATTTGTCTGATGACATTACTAATGAGCGTTTGAAACGCATATAATACCCAATAATGTGGGTGCAATAGCGTTAATTTGGCTATTGATAGCGTCACTAATTAAATTCTTACAATTTAATTAATGACGCAAAAGCCTTTTAGCAAACGCGACTCACAGCTAACTTACTCATACAGCGGATAAAAAAGTCACAATTGACTTTACACGAATACAACGCTGCATTAATATAGGCGGCTAAATATCTTGGTTACGAGCGCTGCATTAAGCGTTTATCGTGATTAGAAGAGTTGAATAAACAATATATGATAATTTTCTGTACATATTAAAGGGCTACTACTGAATAATGATGAGCCCTTTTTTGGTAGCTAAAATTTATTATCAGCTATTAAATTTAGCATAAGTAACAGAACTATGGGTTGGATGTTATTGCTTATAGAGGCGCTTTAGCGTCGTTTGTTTATCTGCATTTAAATGCTGCAGGTTCAAGCGCTAAAGACCTCATCAGATGACAACCGTATTTTTGGGTAGTTGAGTAAATCGTTGACTAATAAGAAGCTTATATTATGGCAGGCGAGCAAACAACCACAGACTATATCTCTCATCACTTAACGAACTGGACGTACGGCTATCTGCCGGGCGAAGGTTGGAAAGTTGCCTATACTGCCGAAGAAGCAGGATTAATGGGTTTTAAAGCTATCCACCTTGATTCTATGCTTTGGTCAATTGGTCTCGGCATTGTTTTCTGCGCTATCTTTTGGATGGTCGCTAGAAAGGTCACTTCAGGCGTGCCGGGTAAAACTCAGGCCGCGGTTGAGATGATCGTTGAGTTCGTTGATAACAACGTGCGTGACTCTTATAGTGGCACCTCAAAGCTGATTGCGCCTTTAGCATTAACCATCTTCGTTTGGATTTTCTTGATGAACTTGATGGATTTGCTGCCGGTAGACTTTATCCCAGCGCTTGCCGGACAAATCGGCGCAGCAATGGGGGCGGGTGGAGGTGATCCACATCATGTGTTCTTTAAGATTGTTCCAACCACTGATCCTAATATCACGCTCGGCATGTCATTCTCTGTCTTTGCGCTGATACTATTTTATAGTATCAAAGAAAAAGGGTTGGGCGGCTTTGTTGGCGAGCTAACACTGCATCCGTTCAGTGCTAAGAATCCTATCGTACAAATTATTTTAATACCCATCAACTTTATCTTAGAGTTTGTTACTTTAATAGCCAAGCCTATCTCATTAGGTCTGCGTCTATTCGGTAACATGTATGCTGGTGAGTTGATTTTCATACTGATTGCCCTAATGCCATTTTGGATTCAGTGGGCGTTATCAGTACCGTGGGCTATTTTCCACATCTTAATTATTACCCTCCAAGCGTTCGTATTTATGATGCTGACGATAGTTTATATGTCACTTGCATCATCAACTGAACATTAATTAGACATTCAATAGGTAAATGAGGATACATCCATGGATCCAGTATTAGGTGGTTACACAGTTATCGCAGTAGCACTACTTATCGGTTTAGGTGCACTAGGTACAGGTATTGGTTTTGCTATTCTAGGTGGTAAATTCCTAGAAGGTGTTGCACGTCAGCCAGAACTTGGCTCACAATTGCAAACTCGTATGTTCATCGTAGCAGGTCTTCTTGATGCTATTCCGATGATCGGTGTTGGTATTGCTATGCTATTGTTGTTCGCTAACCCTCTAGCAGGTTAATCCGAAAGCTCAGTTGTAAATGTTTGGTACTCAAGGATTTACTAGCAAATATAGTCAAGATTTGACTGCCAAACATGATCAATGAAACTGATTTTTCATTAACAAAGAGGTGATCACGTGAATATCAATTTTACCCTCGTCGGTCAAGCCATTGCTTTTGCAATCTTTGTGATGTTCTGCATGAAGTTTGTGTGGCCACCACTTATCGGTGCCATCAATGAGCGTCAGCGTAAAATTGCTGAAGGCTTGAATGCCGCAGAAAAAGCAAAAGCAGATTTGGCAACCGCGGAGCAAGATGTCCAGCAGGAGCTTGATCTTGCAAAGACCAAAGCTGCTGCTCTAATCGAGCAAGCGAACAAGAGTGCCAACCAGCTTGTCGAAGATGCCAAAACGCAGGCCCAAGCGGAAGGCGAGCGCATTCGTCAACAAGCGCAAGCGTCTATCGACCAAGAAATCAATCAAGCGCGTGAGTCATTACGTGCCCAAGTTGCTGAGCTGGCTGTACTTGGTGCAGAAAAGATTTTGCAAGACAAAGTCGATGTGCAAAAACATGCCAGTATGTTAGACCAACTGGCGGCGAAGCTGTAATTGTGAGGATATAATGGCTGACTTATCAACCTTAGCACGACCGTACGCTAAAGCCGCGTTTGACTATGCCAACGAAAACGGGGCAGTAAATGAGTGGGAGAACTTCTTATTTATTGCTGCTAGCGTTGTCAATGACAAGTCGTTCAGTACTTGGCTAGACAATCCAGCTGTTTCTGCTGAGCATAAGTCAGCTGCTTTGATCGATCTTTATGATACACAAGTAGCTAGCGCTAATGATTCTGCTTTTAAGCAGTTATTAGGTGAGGCTAGAGGGGTTCGCCCTGATAGCGACGCCAGCTATCCAAAAGTATCAGTAGCACTTAGTAACTTCGTTAAACAGTTATCAGAACAAGAGCGTCTGGCGCTGCTTCCTGAAGTTTATGAGCATTATCGCCGTCACAAGGCAATAAGCTTAAAGCAGCTTGACGCATATGTGACCACGGCCTATCCATTGACCGATGCCCAGCGTGATATGCTGCAAACACGTCTCGCTACCTCGCTAAATGCTAGCGTGGTGATTCACGAGTCGGTTGATGCAAGTTTATTGGCAGGCGCTACGATCAAAGTCGGTGACAAAATCATTGATGATTCGATGCGCGGCAAGTTACAACAGTTAAAAACACAGCTAACTGCCTAATGCCAATCATCAACGCAGCTCAATAGAGCGTGCATGATATAAGAGCATTTAAGTCAGTGGGCGGGTTATCATAAATTAAAGGAAACAAGGCAATGCAACAATTGAATCCAGCGGAAATCAGTAACCTGATTAAGCAGCGTATTCAAGACCTTGATGCGGGTGCAACTGCAAAGAATGAAGGCACGATTGTCAAAGTATCTGACGGTATCGTGCAGATTCATGGTCTTGAAGATGCCATGTACGGCGAAATGATTGAGTTTGAAGGCGAAATCTACGGAATGGCGCTTAACTTAGAGCGTGATTCTGTCGGCGCGGTAGTACTTGGTGATTACCTAAAGCTGCAAGAAGGTCAAAAAGCCTATTGTACTGGTCGTATCCTTGAAGTACCAGTAGGTCCTGAGCTGCTAGGCCGTGTTGTTGACGCCTTGGGAAATCCTATTGATGGCAAAGGTCCTATCAATGCCAAAATGACCGACAAAGTCGAAAAAATCGCCCCAGGCGTTATCGACCGTCAATCAGTAGATCAGCCAGTAATGACCGGTTATAAAGCCGTTGATACCATGATTCCAATCGGTCGTGGTCAGCGTGAGCTTATCATTGGTGACCGTCAGACGGGTAAAACCGCGATGGCTATCGATGCGATCATCGCCCAGAAATCATCTGGCATTAAGTGTGTATATGTAGCAATTGGTCAGAAACGTTCTACCATCGCTAACGTGGTACGCAAACTTGAGCAAACTGGCGCACTTGAATACACCACAGTTGTGGTTGCTTCAGCGTCAGAGCCAGCAGCACTACAGTATATCGCACCGTACTCAGGTTGTACGATGGGTGAATACTTCCGTGACCGCGGCGAAGATGCACTGATTGTATTTGATGACTTGTCAAAACAAGCCGTTGCTTATCGTCAAATTTCACTACTATTACGTCGTCCACCAGGCCGTGAAGCGTATCCAGGGGATGTATTCTACTTACACTCACGTTTACTTGAGCGTGCATCACGTGTAAACGCTGAATATGTAGAAAAATTCACCAATGGTGAAGTAGTTGGTAAAACTGGTTCATTAACCGCGCTACCAATCATTGAGACCCAAGCCGGTGACGTATCAGCATTCGTACCGACCAACGTGATTTCAATCACTGATGGTCAGATTTTCTTAGAGTCAAGCTTATTTAACTCAGGTATCCGTCCAGCAGTCAACGCTGGTATCTCGGTATCGCGTGTTGGTGGTGCAGCTCAGACTAAGATCATTAAGAAACTCTCTGGTGGTATTCGTACTGCTCTAGCTCAGTATCGTGAATTGGCGGCATTCGCTCAGTTTGCCTCAGACCTTGATGATGCGACTCGCGAACAGCTTGACCATGGTGAGCGTGTGACTGAACTGATGAAACAGAAACAGTATCAGCCGATGTCTATCGCTGAACAGTCTGCGGTTATCTATGCGTCAAACGAAGGGTTCTTATCAGATGTTCCTGTTAATAAAATAGGTTCTTTTGAAGAAGCTTACTTACGCTATATGCATGATGAGCAAAGCGAGCTGATGAAAGAAATTGATGACACTGCAAAATATAATGATGATATTGCAGGTCGTTTAAAGTCAGCAGTCGAGACCTTTAAACAAAATCACAGTTACTAATTTACTAACGATTAAGTTAGTAAATACTCAGTTAACGGGTTAAGCCTGATTGGTTATGGCTGTTGTTTATAGCTAATAAAGTGGCGCGCTGTCTAATAAGTTTTTTATTTAGATAGCAGCGCCACTATTCTAACCGTTGACGGCATTACATCGCGTCATGCACAAGATATAAAGTATTATTTTTTAGATTAATGTTATATATTAAATAATTGTCGCATGCGCCAATGCTTTTTAACCCTCTTATATTGGAATCATTATGGCAAGCTTAAAAGAGATACGTGCCAAAGTCACCAGTATTAAAAGCACCCAAAAAATTACTCGTGCGATGCAAATGGTAGCGGCAAGTAAAATGCGCCGTGCCCAAGAGCGCATGGAAGTGGGTCGCCCGTATGCTGATAGTATGCGCCGGGTTATTTCACATTTGGTGCATGCCTCATCAGACTACAAACATCCGTATATGGTCTCGCGTCCAGTCAACAAAGTTGGCTATATTGTTATTAGCTCTGATCGCGGTTTGGCGGGTGGTTTGAATATTAACTTATTCAAAGCATTGATGAAAAATATCCAGCAATATCAAGACCAGTCTGTACAAGCCGAGTTTGCGGTTATTGGTGCTAAAGGCGTCAGTTTCTTCAAAAACTTTGGTGGCAAAGTCACCTCAGCGGTAACCGATTATGGCGACAAACCAACGTTTGAGCAATTAAACGCCCCCGTTCAGGCCATGCTTGAAGACTATAGCAACGGTAATTTAGACCGTATCTATGTGGTATATAACCAGTTCGTTAATGCCATGACTCAAAAGCCAACCGTCAATCAACTGGTACCTTTACCAGAGGAAGCGCTTAGCGAAGAAGAGAGCGGCATACAGACAGAACTTAGCTGGGATTATATCTACGAGCCTGATATCAAGACGTTGATTGATGAGTTGCTTGGTCGTTATATTGAGTCGATTGTCTATCAAGCGGTAATGGAAAACATCGCCTCTGAGCAGTCCTCACGTATGGTTGCCATGAAAGCGGCGACAGATAATGCTGGTGACCTAATTAACGATTTACAGTTGGTTTATAACAAGCTGCGTCAAGCGGCGATTACCCGAGAAATATCGGAAATCGTTGGCGGTGCTGCTGCTGTTTCATAGTTGAAACCCTTTATAAAACACACTATATACAGAATTTCCAGGAGAACGCAATGAGTAGCGGTCGTATTGTACAGATTATTGGCGCGGTTCTTGACGTTGAGTTCAACCGTAACGAAGTCCCTCAAATTTATGATGCTTTAGAAGTAGACGGTACTGCAACCACCCTAGAAGTACAGCAACAACTAGGCGATGGTATCGTGCGTACTATTGCGATGGGCTCAACCGAAGGCCTAAAGCGTAACCTTCCAGTGACTAATACTGGTGGCCCAATTTCTGTGCCAGTAGGCGTTGGTACACTTGGTCGTATCATGGATGTTCTTGGTCGTCCTATCGATGAAGAAGGTCCAGTAGTCGCAGACGAAAAATGGTCTATTCACCGTGAAGCGCCAAGCTATGCGGAACAGTCTAACAGCACTGAATTGCTAGAAACTGGTATTAAAGTTATTGATCTACTTTGCCCGTTTGCAAAAGGTGGTAAAGTTGGTCTGTTTGGTGGTGCTGGTGTTGGTAAAACCGTTAATATCATGGAGTTAATTAACAACATCGCCCTGAAACACGAAGGCTTGTCTGTGTTTGCGGGTGTTGGTGAGCGTACGCGTGAAGGCAATGATTTCTATCACGAAATGCAAGACGCTGGTGTTGTTGATACTGATGACTTTACTAAGTCTAAAGTGGCGATGATTTATGGTCAGATGAATGAGCCACCGGGTAACCGTCTACGTGTTGCTCTGTCTGGTTTGACCATGGCTGAGTACTTCCGTGATACCAAAGATCCTGCTACTGGCAAAGGTCGTGACGTTTTGTTCTTCGTTGATAATATCTATCGTTATACGCTTGCCGGTACTGAAGTATCAGCATTGCTAGGCCGTATGCCATCAGCGGTTGGTTATCAGCCAACACTTGCTGAAGAAATGGGTCAGCTACAAGAGCGTATTACCTCAACGCAATCAGGTTCGATTACCTCAATACAAGCGGTATATGTACCTGCGGATGACTTGACCGATCCATCACCTGCAACGACGTTTGCTCACTTGGATGCAACCGTGGTACTGAACCGTGATATTGCCTCACAAGGTATTTATCCTGCGGTTGATCCACTTGACTCAACGTCACGTCAGCTAGACCCACAAGTCATTAGCGAAGAGCATTATAGTGTTGCTCGCGGCGTGCAAGAAGTATTGCAGAGCTATAAAGAGCTTAAAGACATTATCGCTATTTTGGGTATGGATGAGCTATCGGAAGAAGATAAACTAACCGTTTATCGTGCGCGTAAAATTCAGCGCTTCTTATCACAGCCGTTCCACGTTGCTGAAATCTTTACTGGCGCGCCTGGTAAATATGTCGCACTACGCGATACCATTGCTGGCTTTAAAGCAATCATCGCTGGTGAGTACGATGATCTACCAGAGCAAGCATTCTATATGGCTGGCGGCATCGATGAAGTAGTCGCTAACGCTGAAAAAATGAAGTCTTCTGCAGCGTAAGTTGTATTAGTATTCGCTAACGGGTAGGTATAATATAAACCTTATATCTACTCCTCAGTAACGCATCGCAGTTTTTACTGTTTTTTGATTGCGCTTTGATGGTAAGGAATTAAGTATGGCAACGTTACAATGTCGCGTCGTAAGTGCTCGTGAAGAGTTGTATTCAGGCGAAATTAGCATGTTAATAGCTACTGGTACCGAAGGCGAGATTGGTGTATTGCCAGGTCATACACCGCTTATTACCTTGCTAAAACCAGGCGCAATGCGAGTGCAAATGCCAAACGGCGAAGAAGAAGTCATTTATGTATCAGGCGGTGTATTAGAAGTACAACCAAAAATGGTGACAGTATTGGCTGATACTGCCATGCGCGCGCACAATCTTGACGAAAGTAAAATCGTTGAAGCACGCAAAAAAGCCGAGCAAATGTTGGTCAACCAATCTGATACCGTGCAAACGAATGCGGCTTTGGCCTCATTGGCAGAGTCAGTGGGACAGCTACAAACTATTCGTAAGTACCAAAACCGCGCTTAATTTATTATATATAACGTCAGGCAGTACTCTTACTCCAGCGTTGTTTATAATTATAAAAGACAGTCCATCATGGGCTGTTTTTTTATATCTGCTATTTAATACTATAGTCAGTGAGAAGTAATATCGCTACATCACGTACTGCAAGTACCGTTTTTTCTTGCTTGCTGTGCCTACGCAGACGGAGGCTGCAAAAAACTATACCCGCAGTATCGTAGCGTTTTTAAAGTATTTTAACTATATATTGCTTTTATGGTGAATAATACCGTAAGCAATTAATATTAGGTGATTGCCACAATGCCACTAGCGACAATGCCGATATATGGTTATATTAGATATGTTACTATCGGAAATATCGAATGATAATTAAACTTAATGTTGCTATATAAGCGACTAAAAAGGGTTGTTTTTGCCCATTAAGATAGTGGACGAAAAACAGTTTTTATTATCACCCTGCTATTTGCTTAAAAAGCATAATTTTTGGACGTAAACTAAAGTTTTAATGGGTGTAGTTTATAGGTTTTGTTAACGACTATAAGCTATAGTATAGGAAGCCGTAGGTTTAATAGTATACTGTGCTACCAAGTTTGTAACAGCTATACAAACCACAATTGTGCCACTTTATGGTGCTATTAATTTTACCGCTCTTACTTTTACTGCTTTTAAATGAGATGTATTAGAGGATATAACAATGACAACGAATGAAGAAGACAATACTCCGCGAATCTTAATTGTTGAGGATGATGAGCGTTTGGCCATGTTGACTCAAGATTACTTAGTCAAAAATGGTTTAGAAGTCGCCATTGAAACGGATGGCAATCGTGCTATTCGCCGTATCGTCAATGAACAACCAGATATGGTCGTACTGGATGTCATGCTTCCTGGTAGCGATGGTCTTACGGTTTGCCGTGAAGTTCGCCCGCATTACCAAAACCCTATTTTGATGCTGACGGCGCGCACAGAAGATATGGATCAGGTATTAGGTCTTGAAATGGGTGCTGATGATTATGTCGCCAAGCCTGCTCAGCCGCGTGTATTGCTTGCACGTATCCGTGCGTTATTACGCCGCTCAGAAAATGCGCCATCAGAAGATGTGCCACAGCGCTTAGAATTTGGCGAATTGGTCATCGATAATGGTGGTCGTTCAGTTAACCTAGGTGAGGAGCTAGTCGACTTTACCAGTGCTGAATATGATTTGTTGTGGTTACTGGCGTCTAACGCTGGTCGTATCTTATCGCGTGAAGACATCTTTGAGCGTCTACGTGGTATCGAATATGATGGTCAAGATCGCTCGATTGACGTGCGTATCTCACGTATTCGTCCTAAAATTGGTGATGACCCAGAGAATCCAAAACGTATTAAAACTGTACGTAGCAAAGGCTATCTCTTTGTCAAAGAAGGCAATTAATCCCAGAATTTTAATAGAATCTTGAGCATTTATCATTATTTAATCAAAAACCAGCAAATATGCTGGTTTTTTTGTGGCAAAGTTTTAATTTTTGAACTTAAATGTAGTGTTATGTGGTTTAATTAAGCAATTATTATGGCTCTGATTAAATAGCTATGATGTGGGTGCGCTTTTGATGCACCGTACCTCAGCTAAAATATATAAGTCAGGGTTCATCCATACTCAATAATGTTCGATATCACTTATAATGCAGCGCTTATATACTGAATGATATCAGCAGTTTTTATTCATTAAGTTGGTCACGGCACGTATGTCATTAGTCTCTTCTTTAAAACACAGTATCTTTGTTCGTATTTATGCGGGACTACTCATAGTCTGCTTATGCGTGGCGTTATTTGCCCAACTATTGATGGAAACGATCAATAAAGAACGCGTGCAATCTTACCGTGAAAGCATGGCAACAGGCGCTTTTCACATAGTGAGTGAAGGTCTGGCTCACCAAGAAACGGCATCGCAGCGTGAATATTGGTTATCGGATGCTAGTAGTTTATTTGGCACGACTTTTAGTGTTTTACCGATTGATAAGGTGGATTTTAATGCCAGCGAATTGCGTCGTTTTGAGGGTGGTAAAACTGTCGTCCGTTATGTCAGCCAACCTATTTATGCCGATGTTTACTATCGGTTACCAGACAATAAAAATGTCTTAACCGCACGTATCTCACAAGTTACCGAGCAGCAAGTGCGGGCCATCGCTGTGTTTTTGTTAGATGATCTCTCTTATCATGTCACCTTATCTGATAAGCGTAGCCGTTTGGCTGAGTTAGAAGACAAGTTTACCTTTCCGTTAGAGTTCAAAGCCGTCAATACACTTGATTTAGATTCAGATCAAATGGCACGCTTACGCCGTGATGAAGTCGTCATCTCATTGCAAGATACCAATAGTAGCAAAAGCAATTCGGCTATCAGGGTAGTGGTGCCATCTGAGATTAATGACATGGCAATTTTGATTGGTCCAGTGCCGTTATTTAACTACTTCCCCCTTAATCTGATTATTAGTATGATTCTTATCAGTATGTTCTTGATCAGCTTAGGGGTTTATGCGCTGATTTTTCCACTTGAGCGTAAATTGCAGTTGATCCAAGTTGGTGTCAATGAAGTTAGTAAAGGCAACCTTGATAGTAAAGTACAGGTCATTGGCCAAGATGAGATTGCTCGGTTATCAGCGACATTTAATGCGATGACTTCGCATATCAAGCGCTTGATTGAGTCGCAGCGCGAATTGACACGCGCGGTATCACACGAATTGCGTACGCCCGTTGCGCGTATTCGTTTTGCCGTAGATATGCTGGCTGATACCGATGATGAAGATTCTCGCTTTATGCAGCGCGACTATATCGACGAAGATATTGAATCGCTTAATGGTTTGATTGATGAAATTCTAACCTATGCAAAACTTGAAGAAGGCTCGCCAAAGCTTGATCTTGAGCCAGTCAACTTAAAAGAGTTGATCGAGCAAATCGTCCGCGAAACCAAGGCGCTGGGTAAAGATATTGATATCGTCGGTAAATTACCGAGTGCTAAAGTTACCGCTATCGCCGATCGGCGCTATTTACATCGTGTGATCCAAAACCTTGCCGGTAATGCGTTACGCTACGCTGAAACCACCATCATCATTAGTGGCGGCGTTAAAAAAGGCAATGCTTTTGTCAGCGTGGAAGACGATGGTCATGGTATTCCAGAGGAAGATCGTGAAAAAGTGTTTATTCCGTTCTCACGCTTAGATGACAGTCGTACACGAGCATCTGGCGGCTATGGTTTAGGTTTGTCTATCGTGTCGCGGATTGCTTTTTGGTTTAATGGTAGTATGAAGGTGGACGAGAGCCGAACGCTTGGTGGTGCTAGATTTGTCATGACTTGGCCCATCAAGCCTCTGACACAAATTCTTGCTGCTGATGAATTGACCCAAGAAAAAAGCGAGCGCGATTTTGACGGTAAATAACTCAATGGTATAAACATACCGCTATGTTTTAGAATTGTTCATTTTCAGAGCATGTCATTAATTAGCGCATTTATACATTTAGTGGTCTTAAAATATAGGAGAGCAAGGGATGCCGTATTTATTTGGTGGTTTGGTGGTTTTGAATGCGATAACGTTGGGCTATTATTTATTTTTGCAGCAGCCATCGACGACGCAAACCTTAAAGGCCGCAAAAGACGACATTACTCAACCATTAACGTTTGCTAATAGTGCTAAGTATATCCCGCCTATTATTGGGAATAGAGAATAGGATCTGTTGCACATTCAATATTAGGACACGCCCTAGAACGACTGGTAGCTAGAGCCATTCGACACCCCTTGAGCGATTTTTCATATTATTCAGGCTTATCCAGTCCAGTATCGTTAGAATCAGAGATATCTTCTGTTTGGGCTGCCACGGTTTTATCTCCAGCAACTTTGGAAAGTAGGGGAATACGCACGCATACTTGTAGACCACCGTCAGGATGATTGATGGCCTCGACCGTACCATGATGCAACCGTGCGATACGATCGACAATCGCTAGACCTAAGCCGCTGCCTTGGGTGGTACGCGCTGTCTCGCCACGTTCAAAGGGCTGCATAATACGCTCTAAGTGGTCATCTGCCACGCCATCACCACAGTCCCGTACGCATATCATTAATTGTTCTTGTGCTTCTTTGTTGACCACGCTTTCACTAATCACATCGCTATCTTCCTCCTCAACAGTTTCTATAAATGTCGGCACCACAGTTGCTGACAGATAAATAGGCGGCTTGCCGTAACGCTTGGCATTATTGACCAGATTGATAACAAGGCGTTTAATAGACATGGGACGGACAGGCACGACCTTGTCACACTCTGATTGGTAAATGAACGCCATCGGTGCAAACTGCACCATAATTTCATTAAAGATGGTGTCTAAATTGGTGAGACTGACTGGCTCATCAGAACCGTCTTTCATAAATGAAATAAACTGCTCCAGAATGGCATCCATATCCTCAATATCGTAAATAAGCCCTTCACGAAAAAAGTCATCTGGCAGCATCTCAGCCGTCAAACGCATGCGAGTTAGCGGTGTGCGCAAATCGTGTGAGATACCCGCAAGCATAATCGTACGTTCTTTTTGTGCTTGATTTAAAGTGGTGAATAGGCGATTGAATGCCATATTTACCTGGCGTATCTCAGTGGGTCCTTTTTGTGTTGGTAATGTAGTGGCGTGACCGAGGCGAATATAATTGGTCGCTGCGCGCTGTAAATAACGCAATGGGCGATTTAATTGTCGAGCCAATAAAATGATGGTCAATAGCGTTAGAATGGGTAATCCAATTAAAAACAATATCAATAGAGTCGGACTGTACTGGGAATAATAAACCACTGGTTCGCGAATCCAAAAGCTGTCATCACGACTATCCTGTACCCAAAGCTGTGGGGTCGGTTTAAACTTAAAATATACCTCAACCGGTCGCCCCAACTGCGCGCCGATTTCACGCTGCAACACATCAGTAAAAACACCGACAAAGGCTTTGTCTGAAACCTCTGGAAAATCACTCGGATTATCTACTACTACCACATGAGAGTGCTGGTAAATCCACTGACGCACCTCAGGATGATCTTGCCAATCTTTATTGACGCTATTCATTAGCCGTAACTCACTGGTCAAATAACGCGCATGACTCTTCAGCTCTGGTAAATACAGGCTACGCCAAAAAAATAAAATCGATAAGCTAACACTGATGATGACAATAAAAGCCACCATCAAGGTTGTAAGCCAAGTATTGGAATAAGAGCGTGGTAGCCAACCTTTACGACGTGATTTTGGCTTGGGGTTTGGAGTGGTCATATAAATCCAAGGTGTTGAAGGTTAGATTTTATTAGGTCTAGAGCGTGTTGAACATATTTGCTTAAAGCATTAATTTATCCTACAGAGTAGCATAATCAAAGGCTGACACTGTGGGCTTTGATTAAATAAGTTGTCCATGATGAACTCTTAAATGCATATTAAATCAGACTTCGTTAGCCGTATATTTTAGTAAGGTAGTCAGATGAAAAGACCAAATTATGGGTTAAAGATAAGCGCTCATTATCAAATATGTTTTACATCGACTGGCATTTAAGCTATTGTTAATAAATAATTAAATAAGCACAGTTTATGTTTTCAATAAAATAAGACTGTGATATAATTATGCCCTTTTTGGTATACCTGCGAAAGAGAGAATTCACATGGTTGTTATTCGTTTAGCACGGGGCGGTGCCAAGAAACGCCCATTTTATCAAGTAGTTGTTGCTGATCAACGCCGCGCGCGTGACGGTCGCTACATTGAAAACATCGGCTTTTTTAACCCACTCGCTAAAGAGTCTGAAGAAGCAGTACGCCTAAACATAGAAGCGTACAATGCGTGGATCGAAAAAGGTGCACAACCTTCAGATCGCGTTGCTTCATTAGTAAAAGCTTACAACAAGTCTGCTGCTCAAACTGAAGCCACTGCTTAAGTTTTTGTTGCTGGATACTGATAGCATTTTTTGCGCCAATCAGTAGGCTTTAGAACACATAGCGTAACTGGTCTGACCAGGGTGCGCCATTAACTGTTTATCGCATTTTGAATGCGTTTATCGCTTTTCATTGAAATGTATTTATCATTGCTGTTTTAATCATTGCTAGGTTAGCCGTTATGTCCTCTGTTCCAAACGCTAGTAGCCTTATGAAAATCGGTCAGCTTAAGAAGCCTTATGGCATTAAAGGTTGGCTTTGGGTTTTTAGTGATACAGATGATCGTACGGCAATATTTGGCATGCAGCCGTGGTGGATGAAAACGGCCACTGGTATGAAACCTTTGACTGTTAAGGCTTGGCGTGAGCAAGGAACAGGAATTGTGGCTCAGTTTGAGCAAGTTCCTGATCGTAATGTTGCTGAGACCATGAACGGGGTTACCGTTTGGGTTGAGCAAGACGTCTTACCTGAAACAGCTGAAGATGAGTATTATTGGTCGGATTTGGTCAGCTTACGCGTGATAAATGAGCAGACTGAATATCTAGGCACTATCACTGAAATGTTTGAGACCGGTGCCCATGACATCATGCGCGTAACGGCAAACTCAGACAGTTTGGACAATGAAGAGCGCCTGATTCCATGGCACAAGCAAACCGTGATTGAAGTCGATATGACTGAAAAAACAGTGCTTGTGGCATGGCCAAGTGATTATTAATAAAGCCTTTCATTTAGTGATACGGCCTTTAGTCCTATCGCTAAGCGCGTTTGATAATTACCCCGATTTATTCAGCCATTATTAGCCACTGTGCAAGTAGACATCAGATGTATTTTTCTGTCATTAGTATTTTTCCTGAGATGTTTGCGACGATCCGTGAGTTTGGTATCACGGGACGGGCAGTCACTCAGAAACAAGTGACGATTGAATGCATTAATCCACGTGATTATACCACTGATAACTATCGCCGTATTGATGAGCGCCCGTATGGTGGCGGTCCTGGGATGGTGATGATGGCCGAGCCATTATCAAAAGCTATCGAGGATGCGCGCCTGCGAGCCAGTCAGCATGGCTGCCGTGTCGACAGTGAGCATTGTCCGGTGATTTATATGTCGCCACAAGGGCAAACACTCAGCGAAAGTAGCGTAGTCAATATGGCTGAGTATGACGGCATGATTTTATTATGTGGTCGTTACGAAGGCATTGACGAGCGCTTATTGTCGCAATATGTTGATATGGAAGTGTCACTGGGTGATTATGTATTGACTGGTGGCGAGCTACCAGCCATGGTGCTGATGGATAGTGTAATACGTCGTCTGCCTGATATTATGGGTGATGACAAGTCAGCTGAGCAAGACTCGTTCGTCGATGGTTTGCTTGATTGTCCACATTATACTAAGCCGCATGAGTTTGCGGGTATGGCAGTACCTGAAGTACTACTCTCAGGTCACCATGCCAATATCGCTAAGTGGCGCTTTAGCCAGCAAGTCAGTCGCACGCAAACGCGTCGTCCAGACCTATGGCAAGCGTTTACCCCAACGGTAGAGCAAGCAAAATGGTTAAAAGCATTGGCAAAAGCAGATAAAAAGTAGAGGGTTAATACCTGACTTTATCTTCATTAAGCGAGATAAACAGTTAAGAAATAAAATTTTGAGCAACAATAAAACGAGTCATCGCATTATGGCCGTTGGTTATAACCCATTTACGTTGTGTCTCACTATAAAGAGATATGATTAATTATTACAAACAGGTGATATGCGTTAAGCCTCTATTATCTAATGTGAGGAGATAACTCTCATGAGCAACAAGCATCCATTGGTTCAGGTCATCGAAAACGCTCAATTACTTGAGCGCCCAAGCTTTGCACCCGGCGATACCGTTGTGGTACAAGTAAAAGTACGTGAAGGTGAGCGTGAGCGTTTACAGGCTTTTGAAGGCGTTGTAATTGCTAAGCGTAACCGCGGTATAAACTCAGCGTTTACCGTACGTAAAATCTCAAGTGGCGTTGGTGTTGAGCGCGCATTCCAACTGCATTCACCAATTATCGATAGCATTCAGGTGAAACGCCGCGGTGCAGTTCGTCGTGCGAAACTATACTACTTACGTGAGCGCTCTGGTAAATCAGCACGTATCCGCGAAAAGTTGGTTGCTCGTGCTCCTAAAGCTGCTCAGGCAAAAACTGACGCTTAGACTGTATCGAGTATCTGACTTTAAGCATTGTGCTTAAAATTGCTACCATGGTTAAGTTGTTTATTGTGCAGCTTAGCGATGAAGCAATAATAGATACAAGCCCTTATTCATAGGTTTATTTATAAATAAGCGGGCCATACCAAAAAGACAAAACCCCAATCTATGCGAAGGCTAGGTTGGGGTTTTTGTATCTGTAGCGATAAGTCCAAGATCTAAGTCTATAAAATCTAAGTCTATAAAATCTAAGTCTAAAAGATTAAATCTAAGCATCGACATTATCGATACGGTTAGTTTGATCCTTAGATTTACTGTACTTACGCAGTCGAATATAGAGCGTTTTGGTGACGGTGGCGATGGTTTTTTGCTGATCATCAACGATATCCACTTGGTATTCACGAAATACCGGTTCACCTTCTTTTGCCAGCTTCTGAATAGTAGTGACTTCATTATTAGGGATTTTCATTCGTGCAGTGACTTTGCTATTACCGGGCGCAACAAACTCGATATGCGAGCTTTTGTCCCAGACCACGTAACTGCTGCCCAATTGGTGCATGAGCATCAACATATAAAACGGGTCAACCATCGAATATAAGCTACCACCAAACTGCGTACCGACGATGTTTTTGTTCATAGGGTTCAGCCCCATGCTGACCACGCATAGACCTTGATCAAGGTTGATATAATCAATTTTTATACCAGCACCGATATATGGCGCATAGGTATTGATACGTAGTTTAAGTAAATGCGGTGTCAACAACGGCATAATACTTTGTTTGGCCCTGCGTTTTAGCGTCTCAAAATTGCTGGGTAGTACACTCATAAATTTGTCCTATTACTTTTTTAGACTTTTTTAATGATAGCGATTAAGTTTTTTGGTTGGTTAAGGCTAAATATCATAAGTAAAAAACATCAAGTGCGCTAGACTTAAAGCGTAACCAGCGCTGATGTAACGAAAGTCTGAATATGGGTTACTGCTATTAATCACAGCTCCCAAGTTTACTGGGTTACCGCTAATGACTCGTCTATTAAGGGTAAACATTACTGCCACCTATTTTGCGGTCAGTTTATTGAAAAAAGCGTGAATTCAGTTTCGATAAATTATAAATGCAAACTTTAAGTTATTGATTATAACAATACGTATAGTATCTTTACATGGTTATATGCTCGCATTCCAAGGATTCATGGCATACAATAGCCTGAAATTTGTGGTGACGCTTTATTTTATAAGGCGCCAAATCACGTTATTGTTAGTCAACCGAAGCCTCAGCCGACACAAGGAAATGTGATGAGTAATACTCAGATCCCTTCTTCAGGGTCTAATCAGCAACCATCAAATCCAGCCACTGACGACAGCGAGCAATTGGGTAGTTATCTCGATTTACATAAGCCAAGCTCAAGCTTTGATAGTCGTGACGCCTATCTAAATCATGAACTACAAATCATGAAACCAAAGCGCTGGCGTGCCAATTTACCTTTCCGTGATTATCGTTTTGAGTATGAAGATGCGATTCCAGCGATGGCAGCGACCATTGGTAAAGTCGTGATGGTGGGCGCCATCGCTGCTACCTTTGCAGGGCCGCTTGGTTTGGGTGATGCCTTTGTCCTAGAAAACGTTCGTTATGAGCTGTTAATCGTGGCGTTTTTTGCCATCTTATTTTCAGGCTTTTTACTCCCTACTGCCAACCTTGCTGGTACTCATGGACCTTTAATCCCGTTGATTCCTATTGTGGTGGCCGCTGGTGGTCACCCGATGGCGTTTGGCTTACTGATTGGTGCCTTTGGTTTATTACTAGCGATTAGTAAAGGGGGCAGTCTGCTGGCAAACTTGACCAGTAAAGGCGTGTGCGGTGGTTTACTGCTGTATCTGGGCTTTATTGGTACCACATCGCAGGTGAAAAACCTGTTTGCTTGGGCAGAAGGCATCGGTATGACCCATATCGCCTTTGTGGTTATTTTACTCACTATCGTACTGTATGCGGTGTTGGAAAACTTCCAAAAGCGTTGGTTGGCCGTTCCGCTCAGCTGTTTATTAGGTGGTGGCGTCGCTTTTGCCATGGGTGCGCCATTTTCGTTTGAAACCGCGCCAGGTCTACCGAACATGAATCCGATGTATTGGTGGGGTGAAAACACCGGTTGGATGCTAGGGTTGCCCACTGTTGAGAGCTTTATCGTGGTGTTACCATTTGCCGTCTTGGCCGTTGCCATGTGGTCGCCAGACTTTTTGGGTCATCAGGTCTTCCAAAAAATCAGCTATCCGCAACGCACTGAAAAGGTTTTGATGGATATTGATGATACGATGACTAGTGCCTCGATTCGTCAGGTAGCAGGCTCGGTACTCGGTGGCGCAAACTTTGCTTCTTCGTGGGGCACTTACATTGTGCCAGCAGCGATTGCCAAGCGTCCGATCCCAGCCGGTGCAGTTTTAACCGGTATTTTCTGTATTATTGCTGGCGTTTGGGGTTATCCCATGGACTTAGCGATTTGGGAGCCGGTCATGTGCGTGGCGCTCATTGTTGGGGTCTTTATTCCATTGCTTGAAGCAGGGATGGAGATGACACGTGAAGGCAAAACCACCCAATCCGCTGCCATTGTCGTCTTTGCTTCAGCGTTGGTTAATCCAGCCTTTGGTTGGTCAATTACCCTTGTGCTCGATAATTTAGGTTTAATTGGTTCTAAAGAACGTAGTGCCAATTTGACCAAAATGAGTCGCTGGATTATTCCCGTGATTACTTTTGTAGTCTTAACAGGCGTGATGGCCCTTGTCGGTATGTTGCCAGGTATTCCAGCATTAATGTCGAATTTCCGTCATTAGTCTTGCATGGATTTACTACTGAAAAAAACCAGCCTCGTGCTGGTTTTTTTGCGCCTGTTGTTCAACGCGCGGTTGCTCAATCAATGGCTGGCTTGCAAAATGGCTTTAGTCGCCCCATTAATATAGTCAGTGAGAAGTAATATCGCTACATCACGTACTGCAGGTACCGTTTTTTCTTGTTTGCTGTGCCTACGCAGACAGAGGCTGCAAAAAAACTATACCCGCAGTATCGTAGCGTTTTTAAAGTATTTTAACTATAGTATTATTAATTCTATTTTGAGAGCTTTAACTTAAGAGTCCGAAATTCTATGGTCAATGTCTCCGCGACGAGTCCCGTCGACGATAAAAAAGTCCGCCTTAAGCATTTAATTCAGCGCCTGCCAAATTTGCCAGGGGTATATAAAATGCTGGGTAAAAATGGCGATATTTTGTATGTCGGTAAGGCAAAATCACTGAAAAGCCGTGTAAACAGCTACTTTGCTAAGACGATTGACCATCCAAAGACGCGCGCGTTAGTCGCACGGATTCATAATATCGAAACCATTATTACCCGCAGCGAAACCGAAGCACTGCTGCTCGAGCAAAATCTAATTAAAGAACATCGTCCCCCTTATAACGTGCTACTGCGCGATGATAAATCTTATCTTTACGTGTTTATTTCAGCAGATAAGCCTTATCCGAGACTGGCTTATGGGCGTGGCAAAGGCAATCACCAAAAAGGACGGTTTTTTGGTCCATTTCCATCGGCACATGCGGCAAAAGAGACGCTGGTGCTTATGCAAAAAATGTTTCAAATGCGCCAATGTACCAATACTTTTTTTAAGCAGCGCAAGCGCCCTTGTCTTGAATATCAAATCAAACGTTGCCGTGCGCCCTGTGTGGGTTTGGTGTCAGCCGATGAATATGCAGAGGATGTGAATAATACCATTCGCTTTTTAAAGGGCGATTCTAGTGATGTCCATAGTGCTCTGATTAAAAAAATGGAAGGCGCCGCTGAGGAATTAGACTTTGAAAAAGCAGTGTTTTATCGTGACCAACTTTCTATGCTGCGCGAAGTACAAGCGAAACAGGCCGTCTATACCGTGCAGGGTGAGGCAGATGTGATAGCAATTGCCAGCCAAGCAGGTATAACCTGCGTCAATGTGTTGACTGTCCGTGGCGGGCGGGTGCTAGGTAGCAAAAACTATTTCCCTGATGTCGACAGCAGTGAGCCACTTGCGGATAATTTATCGGCCTTTATTACCTCATTCTATTTTCAGGTGACCGATGATTTGCCAGCAGAGATTATACTGAGCGATGAATTACCAGATCAAACCGCAGTCAGCGAAGCATTAGCGACCCATTTTGGAAGCAGGGTCGTCATCAAAACCAGCGTCCGTGAACACCGCGCTGAATGGTTGGATTTGGCAAAATTAAACACCAATAATGCGCTCAAAACCAAACTTGGTGATTATTTAGAGTTGCATGCGCGTTTTGGTGCATTAAAGGATGTTTTGGCTGAGGTCACTGACCGTACCATTGATCGCATTGAGTGCTTTGATATCTCGCATACCATGGGCGAGGCGACCATCGGTAGCTGCGTGGTCTTTGACCAAGGTGGCTCGCGTCGCCGTGATTACCGTCAGTATGCGATTCATGATATCCAAGGTGGTGATGATTATGCGGCGATGAAACAGGTGCTGACACGCCGTTATAAGAAGCAGCCGTTGCCTGATTTATTGCTCATTGATGGCGGTAAAGGTCAGCTTGGCATCGCTAAAGAAGTACTGACTGAATTGGGTATTCTTGGCGATACCTTGCTGATTAGTGTGGCAAAAGGCGAAGGACGTAAAGCAGGGCTTGAGGTATTACATTTTATCGATCATGAGCCGCTTGATTTGCCCATGGATAGCAAGGCGCTACATCTATTGATGCATATTCGTGATGAAGCGCATCGCTTTGCCATCACTGCGCATCGTAAAAAGCGTGATAAGCGTCGTTCATCGTCAGTGCTAGAAGTAATTCCGGGACTCGGTGAGAAGCGTCGTCGCGACTTACTTAATCATTTTGGTGGCATACAGCAATTGCTTGGAGCTTCACAGCAAGAGCTATCAGGCGTGCAAGGCATTGGTCCAGTATTAGCGAAGACGATTTATAAAGTACTACATGAATAAATCAGTTGATAATAAAAAAAGACCGCTATTTTACGATAGCGGTCTTTTTAATATAGTCTATGAAAAGTAATATCGATACACCACATACTGCTTGTATAGTTTTTCCTTGCTTGCTGTGCCTATGCAGACAGAGGCTGCAAAAAAACCATACAAGCAGTATCGTAGCGTTTTTAAAATGTTTTAACTATAGCTTATGAATAAAAGTCGTGCTAAATAAAGTTAAGCTTTTCTTTTATAAGTCACAAATTTAAAATCCAATCTACTCTTTTCATCGTGCATTTGCTCAGATTCTCTAGCGACTGCAAATTCACTTGGCAGCTCAGGATAAAAGGCATCGCCATCAGTGATTTCAGTATCTACGTGACTCAGCTCAATACGGTCGGTATACCTTAAGGCTTCGCTAAACACGCGTTCACCGCCAATCACCCAAATGGTATCAAGATTAGTACTATGAGCAAGGTTAGCTGCTTGCGTCAGCGCATCGTCTAAATTATGCATGACATAAGCTTTCTCGCTACCTTCTAAGCCTTTTTGTTCCGCATAATCTAATTGAGTGGTGATAATAAAGCTGATACGTTTTGGAAGCGGTCGGCTACCCATCGACTCAAACGTCTTACGACCCATAATGACGATGCCTTGTATCGCGCCATCATTTTGTTTGGTGGTCATGCTTTTAAAATGCTGTAAGTCTGCAGAGATATGCCACGGGAGCTCATTACCTTTCCCGATACAACGATTGCGACTGATGGCCGCTATTTGAGCAACTTCAATGTTGGCATAACTCATAACCTATCCTCTTTATTTTTTTAAATACTTTTGTTATTTGGGAACATCAACCAAACAAAGGCTATACGGCAACCTTCGCCTTAATTGCAGGGTGTGATTCATAACCATCGACGCTAATGTCTTCGTATTTAAAAGCAAAAATATCTTTCACATCAGGGTTAAGCGTCAATGTTGGCAATGTATACAGCGAGCGTGTTAGCTGTAATTCGACTTGTTCGCGATGGTTTTGATAAATATGGCAATCACCACCGGTCCAAATGAATTCACCGACTTCTAAACCACAAACCTGTGCCACCATATGGGTTAAGAGTGCATAGCTGGCGATATTAAACGGCACACCTAGGAATAAATCTGCTGAGCGCTGATAAAGCTGGCATGACAGTTTATTATCCGCGACGAAGAACTGAAATAGGGTATGACAAGGCGGCAAGGCGACTTGTTCTGCTTCACCAGGATTCCAGCCTGATACAATTAAACGGCGTGAGTTGGGGTTGGTTTTTATTTGCTCGATGACTTGGGTGATTTGATCGACGCCATCAGCGTTGTAGCTGCCATCCTCAGTTTTACTGGCACCATAATTGCGCCATTGATGGCCATAAACAGGCCCAAGGTCGCCAGCAGGACGGTTAAAGCGTGCAGTCTGTTCCGCCGTTGCCCATTCATTCCAAATACGCACGCCGTTTTCTTGCAAGTAATCTACTTGCGTGCTACCGCTTAAAAACCACAATAATTCATAAACGATGGATTTAAAATGGACTTTTTTGGTGGTTAATAATGGAAAGCCGTCAGCTAAATTAAAACGTAGCTGGGCGCCAAAATGGCTTAACGTACCGGTTCCAGTACGGTCACCTTTTTCAGCACCTTCATTTAGAACTAAATGTAGCAAATCTAAGTAGGCTTGCTCGTTTTTACTGTTATGGTAATTATTGGTCATAAAAGTGCTCTTTTGCATGGTTCAAGTGCATATTAAAACGTATTTTAAATGTCTTATTCGATAAGTTCAGGCTTAATAAGCCGACTGCTTACCCCAATCATAAATACCGCGTTTATAAGCGTAAATCAGCATGATTAAGCCGGCGATAATCATCGGTGCACTTAATAGCTGACCCTTGGTCATCCAGCCTAATAAAATAAATCCTTGATCAGCATCTGGCTGACGGAAGAATTCAATGATAAAACGACTGATACCATAGCCTAGTAAGAAAACAGCGGAGGCCGCCATACGCGGGCGCGGCTTTGATGAATACCACCATAAGAAGATAAACAACAGCAGACCTTCAGCAAAGGCTTCGTATAGCTGCGATGGATGGCGAGGTAGCAAGTACTGTCCATTTACCTCAAGCATCAATTCTTGTAGCTCAGGGTTGGTTTGTAATTGCTGCATATCAAACGCCGCCGCTTGCGGAAAGTAGGTCAGCCAGTTATAGCCACCGTCTGATACGCGTCCCCAAAGCTCACCGTTGATATAGTTACCGATACGCCCAAATAATAAACCAGTTGGCACGCAAGGCACGATAAAGTCGAAGACTTGAAAGGCGGTCTTTTTATATTTACGCGCAAAGAACCACATGCCGAACATGACACCGATAAAACCGCCGTGGAAAGACATGCCGCCTTCCCAAACTTTTAATAGGTAAGCAGGATTTTGTAAAAGCTCGCTGAACTGATAAAACAGCACATAACCAATACGACCGCCCAAAATAACGCCAAGGGCACCATAAAAGACCAAATCGGACACCATATCGGTGGTCCAATTATCGCGTTTGGTACTGCGATACCAGGCTAGGCCATAAGCGGCGGCAAATGCCAGCAGGTACATTAAGCCATACCAGTGCACTTCTACTGGACCCAAGGACAGCGCCACGGGATCATACTGAGGATGAATCATCATAAAGGCATCATAATTATTGATAATAGAATGTTGGTCATAATAGCAAAATTCGACCCTTGCGAACACTATGATAAATGAATCGATAAGTGAATGGATGATTGAATGAATAGCAAAGCGCTAAAAAAACCGATAAGATGAAAAAAAGCGCATCAACTCTTAAGGAATCATCATGCAGCCACCGTCATCAACGCTATCATTTATACCAGATAAGAAACCTAAAATAATATTTGCAATTGATGCGCTGACCCTAAAAAGTAGCGGTAAATTACTGCCGTTATCCTTGCTTGGTATGATGGCATCAGGGTTCACGATGTTGGTGCCAATAACCGCGCAAGCGACAAACAGCAGTATCGAACAAATTACGATTTATCAAGGTTTAGCCAGTGTAACGCGTACCTTGCCAATCAGCGGTAGCGGTGAGCAAACAGTGGTTTTTTCTTGTTTATCGCCGGCGATTGAACCAGATAGTATCAGTGTGCAAGCACAAGGGAATATTAATATTGGCGAAGTCAGTATCGAAACCTTGAGCGGTGAGCAAGCGGCGCAATGTCAGTATCAAGGTGATGCGAAAGTACAGAGTCAGCAGAATAATTTAGCAGATATCAGCGCCGAGTTAGAAGCGGCACGTTTAACCAAAGCCTATTTGCAAAATTTGACCAAAGTGACGCAAATAAATACGACTGGCACGCTGGCTAATAATGCGCGTGATTTAGAGACGCAAGCGGCAAATATTAATAAAAGAATTGTAGATCTACAACAGCAAGAAGCCCGTGCCAAGGATACTCTGGGGCAATTAGTTGCAGGTAGTACTAACCAGACGCAGAAGAATGTGACCCAAGTGAGTGTACGCACTGCCAGTCGTGCTGCTAGTACTGTTAAATTGCATTATCAGGTACGCGGCGCCAGTTGGGAGCCGACCTATCAAGCGCGCTTAAATACAGATAGTAAACAACTTAATATTACTGCTTCCGCCATTATTGCCCAACAAACAGGCGAGAATTGGAACAATGTGTCAGTTATCTTAAGTAGCGTTAATCCCAACCAAACCACCACCAGCCAGTTACCAAGAGTCGAGCGCTTATCATTGTACGAAGAGCGCCAAGATAAATTGGCTCGCTATGCACAACCCATGATGGAGAGTGAATCTGCGCCAGTCGTCGTTTCTGCGAGAGACAGTTATGGCGGTGCGTCTGGAGCAGATATGCCACCGCTACCGAGTTTTAGCGTTAGCAGTCAAAATAAAAATGGCATCACCGAGTATCGACTGCCGCAGCGTGTGAGTATTCCCAGTGATGGCAGGCGAGTACGCACGATTATTGACGAGCAAGCTGGTACCAGTAAGCTATGGTTACGTAGCACACCAGGCGCCGAGGCTGCCGCTTATTGGTATGCATCAGCACCGTTTTTGACTCCAGCTTGGGCGGATGGCTCGTTGCAGCTATACCGCGATGATAACTATGTTGGGCAGTCGCGCTACAGCTATCAGAATCTAAAAGAGCAGGGTATTG
This sequence comes from Psychrobacter sp. AOP3-A1-26, assembly GCF_052378235.1. Classification (NCBI taxonomy): domain Bacteria; kingdom Pseudomonadati; phylum Pseudomonadota; class Gammaproteobacteria; order Moraxellales; family Moraxellaceae; genus Psychrobacter; species Psychrobacter sp. AOP3-A1-26. Next base: position 15,484 of record NZ_JBQSXN010000006.1, on the reverse strand, counting down.
GTTTTGGCATTGATCCTAGCTTGCTGGTAAAACAGTTGACCGATGAAGACAAACAAGGTGATAAAGGCGTATTTAACCGCCAGCAAACCAAAACGACGACTCAAGCTTATCAATTTACCAATCAGCACAATCGTAGTGTGCGCTTGCAAGTGTTAAGTGCTGAGCCGGTCAGTAGCGATGACAGCATTAAAGTAACCGCGGCACACAGCCCAACCGTCAGCCAAAAAGACTGGAACGATAATAAGGGCATGGTTGCTTGGGAGTTTGATTTGCCGAGTAAGCAATCACAGGTGCTGCAATCGACGTATCAAATCCGCTACTCTGCCGATAAAAAGTTAAGCACGAATTAATGCTAAATCAGAATCATACAATCGATTCAATTTAAAAGGAATGCAGTGCTGCTGTGATAAATTTTGTGAGGCCTCTGGAGTGCGAAGCACACAGCAAGCGAGGAAAATTTACCCTAGCAGAACGCTATTTTGAACGACCCTGTTTTATATTGAAATTCTTATATAAAAGGAAAACTATGTGTATCGTTGCCATTGCTTGGCAGTTATTTGACGAGCTGCCTTTAGTATTATTATCCAATCGTGATGAATTTTTACAGCGTCCAACAGAGCCGCTGCATCAGTGGGCAGATAAGCCTATCTATGCGGGACGTGATAAACAAAGTGATGGCACCTGGCTGGGTATTCATCAAATAGCACATCAAGAGGCGCATCAAAAGCAAAAACAGCAGAGCAGTCAGCTTGCTACTTATGAGCAAAATGGACGTTGGGCGGCGGTATTGAACTTTCGCGATGGCGTGCAGGCAAGCAATGATGAGCGCTCGCGTGGGGCATTGGTGGCTGATTTTTTGACCAGTAATTTAAGCCCGATGGAGTTTGCACGGCAAATAAGTTTGCAAGAGTATGCTGGGTTTAACCTTATTATTGGTGATGCGATGCAAGCGGTCATGGTTAATAATCGGGGTCATGCACCCACGCCGTTATATGCAGGGCTACATGTGATTTCTAATGGTCAACCAGAAGAGGGTTGGTTTAAAACTGAGCGCTTGCGCGGTCGACTACGCCAAGAAGTGCTGCCGTTAATTAGCGAAGATAGCGATGACCAATACTGGCAAGCTGCCGCTTTTGAGGTGCTATCAGATAGTATTCAAGCACCAGCAGATGCGTTACCAGATACGGGTGTCGATATCAAAATAGAACAAGCACTGTCGTCTATTTATATTGAAGGGGCGAATTTAACAGAAATTAGTAATACAGCTATCGATGGTAAAACCACACCAAGCTACGGCACACGAACACAAAGTATTTTAACCGTGCGTAAAAATTATGCCTTAGGTACAGATATTCAAGCTAAAATCGTCAGCCGCGAATGCTCTCATTGAGAAAAATTAGCATAAAAAATACCCATACTGATTGTTCATCAATACGGGTATTTTTTATGCTAAAGCTGTGGAAGCCATCAGCGACATTATTCCACCAACAAATGGTTGTTTTGTTTTGGAATGATTAGTCCTTGTTTAAGCGGTAGTTCGGGCACCAATTCTTGCAAGGCGCGACGGTATACCCCGCGTTTAAAGTGAATCACTTGTCCAAGTGGGTACCAGTAGCTGACCCACTGCCAGTTGTCGAACTCTGGTTTCCCTTCGTCAAAGCGGATATGTTGAGTGTTTGGCTCATCTAAGCGCAGCAAAAACCATTTTTGTTTTTGCCCAATACACAAAGGATACTGCCCATGGCGCACATAGCATTTTGGCAAGCGGTAGCGCAACCAGTCTTGCGTGACCGCCAGTAAATCCACATGACGCGGATGTAAACCGACCTCCTCCCAGAGCTCGCGATACATCGCATCCATCGGCGTCTCCCCGCGGTCGATGCCGCCTTGAGGGAACTGCCAAGCGTTGTGACCAATACGTTTTGCCCACAGAACCTGCCCTTGTGTATTTGCCAAGATGATGCCGACATTGGCGCGAAAGCCGTCTGCATCTATCATGACTAAACCTTTTTAAATTGTTTAAAAATAACTTGTTTCAACAAGGTACAGTGATAGCAATCATAGTTATTATAGGGTGATAGTTATCGATACGATGTCAAAACAAGATTCATTACCGTTATTAAACCAAGAAACAACCGAAATGTGTAACAGTATTTTGCTATAAAATGTTTCACAAGTTTAATCCTTTAAAATCAGCTATTTATAAGCAGGCTTTTGTAGGTTTTTTGGAAGGTCTTATAATAACGATAGTTATTAGTGCGATCAGTATGGAAGATGCGTCACTATCAATGTGTGTATCGAAAACTATCTTTCAGAGGCAGTGATGCAGCAAAGCGTTAATAAAAAAATAGCCCTGTTACTGTTTATAAAAGTAATCCAAGGGGATGGTCCATAAAATCTCGTTTTCGCTTATGCTACACTAGCGAAAGATAGTATGTTTTCAGGAAATACAAAGTAGACAACGCGCCAACTAAAATAAGGACCATTTAAGATGTCAGAGTCAAAAGCTAGCGTTACGTGGCAAGAGAATAAAGCGTTTATGGGTGTGTCGCCGTCAGGGCATAACGTCCAAATCGATGCCGATAAAGAAAAAGGCGCCAGCCCAATGGAGCTGATTTTATTAGGACTAGGTGGTTGTGCCAGTTATGATGTGGTTGCAATTTTACAAAAGTCGCGCCAAGCAGTGACAGACGTGCGCTGTGAGCTGACTGCCCAACGTGCCGAAACTGTTCCAGCGGTTTATACCGACATTCATATGCACTTCATCGTGACCGGTCAAGATATCAAAGACAAGCAAGTTGAAAAGGCTATTCACTTATCAGCAGAAAAATATTGCTCAGCCAGCCGGATGTTGGTACAGGGCGGGGTGAATGTCACTCACGACTTTGAAATGATCGCAGGGTAGGGGCGAACAAACTAATGAATGTATTTTTTGGCTTAATTCCTGATACTGCAGCAGCAGCCATTTGGGCGATGGTGGTGGCGAGTTTGTTACCATTAGCGATGGCGTTGATCGCAAAAGTCTTTGGCGGTTTTAATTTGGCTGACAATGCGCATCCGCGTGATTTTTTGCAACATACGACGGGAGCCGCTGCGCGTGCGAATGCGGCTCAGCAGAACAGTTATGAAACTTTACCGGTATTTTTAGCAGCGGTAGTGGTGGCCATGTTGTTCTTTGTGCCGCAGTTGATTATCAACACCGTCGCCTGGCTATATGTACTGATTCGTGTTGGATATTGCGCCGCATATATTGCCAACTTAGCAACGTTTCGCTCGATTCTTTGGGGGTTATCTATTGCGTGCTGCTTAATGCTATTTTATTTAGCCATTCGGGTCAGTTTTTAGCTTGTTGCTTCTTTGAGCCTTTAATATGGCGAGCTTTATTGAACTCATAGTTGTATAAAAGCAGTGATTATTAGCGTACGCTGGTTTGCAGCGCGTTTATAATTACTGCTTTGTTTTTTTCTCGTTTGATACCTTCCCATAATAGTTGCGCCTCGCTATAACCCTTGGTCAGCATACCAAGCCACTGCTTATAGCGTCCGACTAACACCACATCACTTTTCGCTGCACCTTCTAGAAACTTAATCTGATGAGCAATCAGATCCTGCCATACCAGTGTCGCTGTCTTATCCAGATTTTGACGATTGTCATTATCCATTTGTGTAATCAAGTCGGGACGGGTAACGGCACCGCGACCTAACATTAAATGCGTCGTACCTGCCTGCGCCATACAGTTTTGCGCGTCCTCGCTATTCCATATCTCACCATTGGCAATCACTGGAATAGCTAAGGTATTAAAGTTTTGAATTTTATCCCAATAAGCAGGCGGCTTATAGCCTTGGGTTTTGGTCCGTGCGTGAATGGTCAGCCAATCGGCGCCGCTAGCAGCAATCGCATCACGAATATCGTCCATACGGCTGCTATCGGTATAACCCAAACGAATTTTTGCTGACACGGGGATATGAGCAGGAACGGCTTGGCGTACGGCATTGATGATTTCATACATCACTTCTGGCTCATCAAGCAAAATTGAACCACCACGATGATTATTGACGGTTTTGGCAGGACAACCAAAATTGATGTCAATTGCCGGCGCACCAAGCTCGCAAGCGTAAGCGGCGTTTTCTGCCATCAGCTGCGCTTCGCTACCGAGTAGCTGAATATGAATCGGCGTACCCGATGCTGTCTTGGCCTCATGATGCAGCTCGGGCACGTATTTATAAAACACATGGGCTGGCAAGACATGCTGGGTGACACGAATAAACTCGCTGACCGACCAATCATAAGGACGACCTAAATCTGCCGCAATTTGAGTTAGGATTTGCCGCATTAATGGATCAGTTAAGCCTTCCATCGGTGCAAGTAGGCGAACGGGATTAGCAAATAACTGTTGTATGGTTGTTTGACGTATTTGAAGTTGTTGTGACAACGTACTAAACGAACTAGATGGTTGGTTATTATTCATTGCTTGCTGTTCATTTTTTTATTCCTTTTAAGGAATTATCAAAGTAAGGAAGTGAAAAAGCTAAGAGTTGCCAAAAATGACCTTTTTCCCCGTCTGTAATCCTGATATCAAGTCTTTGATATTGTGAATATCCAAATTGCTTTGCGCACGCGTACAAGCAACATAGAGCAAACGCAGCTCTTCTGGGCTAATTTTTACCGCACTGGTGGTCACATCATAATAAAAATCATCATCGAGTTGTACTTTGCCCCATTCAAGCCCTTTGGCTTTATGCGCAGTTGAGATGACGTAATCAGCATTTTCGATACTGGTTAAGCTGTTGACTGCTTGGCTCAATACATTGGTGCCATGGTCATCGACCAACTTCACTAGCGTTTTTAAGTCGCTGCCTTCGCTGGTCTCAGAGTATTCTTGTACATCACCCCAGTTATAAAAATAGGCCAGCTCAGGGACACCGTAAGCGGATTTACCATTTTTTAAGTTTTCTGCTGCCTGACAGAATTTAAGCATACGATCGGTATCGGCCTGTAGTGCTACGCGGTGACCTAATTTTAGACCAGTTAATAATTGTGACATTGCCGCAGCATTGGTGCGGCAAAGGATGGCATCTTTTTTACTGTGAACCATGCCTTTTTCAGTAGAAGAATGCTTGTTTGGATTGCCTTTTAACGGTACATCTTCTTGTAATGCTTTAAGTAGCGTGTTGGCAATTTCGGCAATCGGTTCGCCAAAGCGAAAGGATTGAGTCAATAAAGTCTGCGGCAATGGTAGCTTTTTCATCGCATTGACTGCGCCGCGCCATTCATAAATTTGCTGATGCGCATCGCCTACGTAGATAACTTGTTTCGGTTGCTGAGTCAAAATCCCCATCATTAATGGGTCCGCATCTTGCGCTTCATCAAATAAGATAAAGTCCGCGGGGATACTTGGTTTGGACAATGCCCAAAGTTTTAAGTAAATATCATGACCGATACCAGCAGGATGGCGCGCATCAATCGACTGTAGCCAACGCTGTTCTACAGCAGGGTAGAGCATCTCACGCAGCTGCTCAGCATCTGAGTCATCAAGCCAGCTTGGGAATAATATATGCCTTGGTGCGGGATAACTGGCGTGGGTACTACAAAAATTGCTCACTGCATCGCTAACGAATCGCGCTAGCCGTGCTGGCGTGAGAGTAATGTATTTATTTACTCCATCCATCTGTCTGCGTACTTGTACCGGTTGCAAGCCCAAATCGTCGCCAAGACGTTTGGGTGAAAAACGCGGCAAGGACAGTTTTGCGGTGATATCACGGGCAACATGACGATAAGCAAGCGAATGAAAGGTGCGACAGTCAACGTGACCTGGGAATTTCTGCCGCGCATCATTGGCGATTGCTTTATTAAAGGCTAAATACAAACCGCGTCCGCGCAGGCGTTCGCCAATCAGTTTTAACGTCGTCGTTTTACCGGCACCGGCATAGGCGACCACTTTAAATGACTTGTGATCCATCGCCATATTAAGGGCGTTCAGCTGCTCATCAGTGGGATCGCTCATATAAGCTGGCATAGATGCGGACATAACAAAGCTACCTAAAAGACTAGAGTATGATCAAAAATAATGGGGGTAAAAAAAGCCACTGCATAGACAATGGCTGATGAGTAATTATCGTTGTCGTTATGAATCGTTGTCACTATGAAGTGCTGGTCGTCGTAAGCGACAATAATAAAGATAAATTAACTGAGAATAATTTGGCCAATAAGGCATTTATATTAACAGATTAACGAATTGGCTGTTTTTTGCACAAGTATCTTTTATATAAGTGCCTAACGAGTGACATAATTCAATATTCTTTATTTAATTCTGTGTCGTTTGTTAAAGCAGGGCTGCGCTCTTCTTTAATCAAGACTTTTGCTAAAAACAACCCCAGCTCAAACAATAACCACATGGGAATCGCTAGCATCAGCATCGATACCCCATCAGGCGGAGTGACCACAGCAGCAACGGCAAAACAGCCGACAATAATATAACGACGTTTATCCTCTAGGCTCTGAATGGAGACGATACCGACCAATATCAATAGTAAAGTGACGACTGGAATCTCAAAAGTCAGCCCAAAAACCATAAATAACTTGAGTGCAAAGCTCAGATAACTGTCTATATCAGTCATCGGCAGAACATTCTGCGGCGCAAACATGATAAAGAATTTTAGAACGCCTTTAAGCACTATAAAATAGGCAAAAGCCACGCCAGCATAAAATAAAAAGATAGAGGAGAGCAGTACTGGAATGGCGATTTTTTTCTCTTTTTTATACAAACCGGGTGCCACAAAAGACCAAATTTGATACAAAATATAGGGCATAGCAAAAAATGCGGCGACAAATACAGTCAGGCGAATAGGCGCCATAAAGTTTGAGGTAATGTCTGTGGCAATCATCGTTGAATTGGCGGGCAGCTGCGCAACCAAGGGATCCGATAAAAAATTGTATAACTCGCGTGAAAATCCGACTAACGCCAAAAATATCACTAATATAGCAACGCATATTCTAATGAGATGGCGGCGTAACTCGATCAAATGCTCGGTAATGGGCATATCGGCCAATGAGCTTAGGATGTCTCCGGAGTCTTTTTGATCAGTCGATGCATTGGTGTCTTCTACACCTGTGTCAGCGACTTTTTCTTGGCGCGATTTTTTGCGTTTAAATAAATCCATTAGTCAGTCTCCTGCTCATGGGCAGCAGCCTGTGTGTTTAAATGACTGTCTAAATGGTTGTTTAACAAAATATCGGCTTTATAATTTGGTAGGTATGGCGGCGCAGGTAGACGACGCGCTTTATCATAAGCGCCCAGACGGAACCACATGTTTTCCCACGGCTTGGTGCTGATGGTTTGAGTGACTTGATCTATAGTGTCATTGGTATCATTGGCGTCAGCTTTTAAACTATCGCCGGATACTTCTGACTTGTCATTTTGTTCGTTTTTTTCATAGCGGTAGTCAAATTCTTTTGGCGTGGCTGGTTGAATGCTGCTTTGCTGGCTTTCAATATCAACACTTTTGTCTTGTTTATCATCGACCACTGCATTATGTGTTGCCTTTAAATGTTGGTTTTGAGAGTACTCAAATTCTTTTATATTACCGCGCATTTCTGCCATTTCACGTCTCATATCCGCCTCGGTCTGACGGATTTTGGCCAGCTCTTTTTGCATTTGTTGCCGAGTTTCAGCCAGGTCGAGCTCAGCTTCTATTTCAGACTGTAAAGTAGAAACCGTACGGCGAATCTTGGCATACCATTGCCCAGCGGTACGTGCTGCTTGGGGCAGCTTTTCTGGCCCCAAAACAATTAAAGCAATAACGCCAAAGAGTAGTAACTCAGAGAATCCAATATCAAACATAATGGTTAAATATCACTATTTAAGTACAGCACACATCAAACCTTATGATTGTCATCGGTTGCGCTAGAGTTGATGTCAGCCTCATCAACCTTTCTGGTTGCCTGAGGGTCTGTTGGGCGCGCATTGCCGTCATGGTCAAGAACAACATGTTTTTTAGCATGTTCAGTATTTTCGTCTTTAACGGCTTCTTTAAAGCCTTTGACGGCGCCGCCCAAATCTTTGCCCGCATTTCTTAGTTTAGAGGTGCCAAATACCACAACGACGACGACCAATAAAATCAGCCAATGCGTAATAGAAAAACTACCCATAATGCTATCCTTATGTTTTGTTTTTTATGTCTACAAAATATTTTGAGAGAACTTAGCCATTGATATGTGAAAGAATGTTTTGAATAAAACTACAGACGCATCACGTCAAATGGCACAGCATCAGATTATAAGAACATTATAACTCGCACTGACTATAAAAAGGGTAATGCAACAATAATCAAACAGGGCAGTGGTTTATAACCACTGCCCACATGACTGAGACTATCAAAATTATAAAAACTATCGAGCAGCCTTTTCATCGATACCTGATAAACCAAAGCGTCGTCCTAGCTCGTTTAACACGGCATCTGATTCTATATCAAACCATGCCAAGCCAACCAAGGTATGAAACCAGACATCGGCCACTTCATAAATAAGCTCGTGACGCGCCTCATCATATTGCTCCTTGTCTCTACTCTCATCGCAATGGGCAAAATCTTTGGCAGCGATGATACTTTCTGTACTTTCTTCACCCACTTTTTCTAGTATCTTATTGAGCCCTTTGGCGTATAAGCTTGCCACATAAGAGCTGTCGGCATCGGCTTGTTTACGCTCTGCCAATACGGTATCAAGTTGCTGCAAAATAGAGTGAATCGCAGCTTTACCTTGGTTATTCGAGTTCCCCATAATATTAGCAGCGTTATCAACTCCATCAGCAATATCAGTCTTTGTATCAACAGCGGTGTCTTGGTGTGTAGTGCTGAGACCTGCATCAGATTTATAGATATCTGCAGGATCTTTTAATACTTTATCGACTGTTTGCCATTTAGGTGTTTGCCCAGACAAATCCAAACGCTGATAAAAACAAGACTCACGGCCGGTATGACAAGCGATACCACCTGCTTGAGTGACGCTAAGCACAATCACATCGGCGTCGCAATCCAAACGAATATCATGCACTCGCTGAGTATGCCCTGATGACTCACCCTTATGCCATAATTTGGCACGCGAACGCGAAAAATAAACCGCTGTTTGAGTTTGTGCCGTCAACTGTAATGATTCGGCATTCATCCAAGCCATCATCAAAATACGCCCAGACTCATTATCTTGGGCAATTGCAGGAATTAAGCCATCAGCATTAAAATTTACGGCAGTTAGCCAAGCAGGTAAAGTCATCATGTATCTGTCGTCTTATAAGTAAATGGGAATAAAAAGGTAACGAGTTACTAGTAATACTATTTAAGGGAGAAAATTATTTATTAAGTGAAAAAGTTATTTAAACGAAAACAGTGTTTTAAGAAAAAATCAAATCCTAAATAGATGGGGGTATAGTGCTTTTTTAATGCTGTTATCAAGGGTGCTAATTTTATTAAGACGAAAGTCGTAATTGATAAAATGCTGCTTTGCTTTAGCCACCGTTTCACCAGTATGCATACGTGTCACTCGTATCAGTATATTGCCGCCATTATCATACCGCGGCTCAACGCCTACCTCAAATAACAGCTCTTCACGCACCCGCACACGGCCGCTAATATTCAGCTGTAACTCATCAATAATCAAACCTTGATAGTCCGAGTTGATATCTTGAACACCTCTCGAGTGCAAAAACCTCAACCGCGCCTCAGTGAGCAACGCTACCAATGATTCGAGCATTAAATGCTGACCTGTGTCGATTTCGGTGTGACGCACACGCATCAACGTCTCAAAGACAAATAGGTCGTTGTCAAAGTCTAACTCTTTTTTTGACACCTTGTCTCCTAAGCTAAGGGTAGACGATAAGTGCTATACATTACTATAGAGATTAAAAAAGGTAATAAACGACGTTATTTTATAGCTCGTTAGAGTGTTGCTGAAAATATAGCAATATTCAGTCTCTACTTAAGCACAGCTTAAGCGGACATTCAATCGGTTTGGCAGGAAATTTGCAGTTTTATTAATGTTTTGAGCGCAAAGATTGCGAGGTGTTTTATGATTTTCATTTTCAGTGATTGTCTACTAGGGCGGGGTAAAAACTTTCCTTGGCAAAACAGCGCACTATCTGCTAAAATAGCGCCTCCCACCTCGAGGCAAATAGCCGTTTAGTGCTTGTTTTTAAAGCTACTATTCGTTATTGACTATTTGACGACCAGGTTCTATCAAAGACAAAGAGGCAAGTCATCATGAAAGTTAAGATGAAAACCAGAAGCGGTGCAGCTAAACGCTTCAAAAAAACAGCGAACGGCTTTAAGCGTAAGCAAGCCTTCAAAAGCCATATCTTGACCAAGAAATCAGCTAAGCGTATTCGCCAGTTGCGCGGCCTAAAGATGGTGGACAAATCTGACGAAGCAGCAGTTCGTCGCATGTGCCCATACCTCTAGTCGACTATCGTCGTTTATCTTTAATTAAGCGCTGTTTAATTAAGAACTGTTTTAATTAAGAACTGTTTTAATTAATAGCGACTGAATTAAAAATACCTGACTTTGCAATCTGATAACGATGTCTATTATTCTATTTATTCAATGACATCGTGATTCGTTTAACAGTAATTAAAGAAATCTTGGAGTAATTTATGGCTCGTGTAAAACGTGGTGTACAGGCGAATCGTCGTCACAAAAAAATCCTAAAGCGCGCAAAAGGCTACTACGGTGCCCGTTCACGTGTTTACCGCGTAGCGGTACAAGCAGTGACCAAAGCTGGTCAATATGCTTATCGTGACCGTCGCAACAAAAAACGTACTTTCCGTCGTCTTTGGATTGCACGTATCAATGCTGGTGCACGCTTAAACGGCTTAAGCTATAGCCGCTTTATCAATGGCATGAAAAAAGCTAACATCGCAATCGATCGTCGCGTACTTGCTGACATCGCTATGCATGATGCAGCGACTTTCACTGCATTGGTTGAAAAAGCAAAAGCGGAACTAGCATAAATATTAACCATTCTATTTAGGTATGTTGCTTGTTAAATGATTGTCCATAAGCAATTATCTATATGGATAGAGATAATATTAATTAATAGGTCGATATTAATAAAAGCTACCGCTGGTCGGTGGCTTTTTTTATATAACATTATCTTACTGCCAGTTTTGAGCATGAAAGCTGAATACATGTTTTTGCAAACGGCTTTTCTAATTGTCTAAATATTCAAGCCATTCATATGATTAGCTTTTATTTTAAAATGAATCGGTAAATGGTTTGCAATATTTGGTCAAATCCCTACAATTACAAATTACTGTAATTAATAGTCCGTTTAAATCAGGAAGAATGCGTCTTATGACTACCCCTGCTGCCACCACCGATTTGTCGGCGCTACCGACCTTGTCCACAGAGCTAAGCGAGCTTAATGAAACTCAACTGACTGAATTTGCTAGTGCTGCTGAAGCTTTGATTCTTCAGGTAACCGATGCGCGTACGCTACAAGACTTGCGTGTGCAACTGACTGGCAAAAAAAGCCCATTAACTGGCTGGTCAAAGCAGATGGGTAAACTTGATGCTGATGATAAAAAAACCTATGGTGGCTGGTTACATCAAGTTCGTAGCCGTATTCAAGAAACCTTAACAACTCGTCAGCAGCAGCTAGAAGTAGCAGCATTAAATGCCAAGCTTGCAGCGGAAAGTATTGATATCACTTTACCTGCTCGCGGTGGTCAAAAAGGCCATTTGCATCCAGTGACGATGATTACCCAGCGTATGCAGCAGTATTTTGTGCAAGCGGGTTTTAATGTGGCAACTGGTCCTGAAGTTGAGAGCGATTACTATAACTTTGAAGCGCTCAATATTCCCTCGCATCACCCAGCACGTGCCATGCACGATACTTTCTACTTTGATGCGCACTATCTGCTACGCACTCATACCAGTCCGGTGCAAATTCGCACCATGGAAAAAAATGAGCCGCCGATTCGTATTATTTGTCCCGGTCGCGTTTATCGTAACGACTCAGATCAAACCCATTCGCCAATGTTTCACCAACTAGAAGGGCTGATGGTCACAGAATCGAGCACCTTTGCTGAGCTAAAAGGTTTGATTAGTGAATTCTTAGAAGCGTTTTTTGCCAAAGAGCTAACCGTGCGTTTCCGCCCATCATTCTTCCCGTTTACCGAGCCTTCTGCTGAAGTAGATATCCTAGATGATAATGGTAAATGGCTTGAAGTTATGGGCTGCGGTATGGTGCATCCACAAGTGCTGACCAACTGCGGTATTGATGCCGAAAAATATACTGGCTTTGCTTTTGGGATGGGGATTGAGCGCTTTGCAATGTTGTATTACGGCATCGATGATTTACGTTTGTTTTTTCAAAATGACGTGCGCTTCTTAAAGCAGTTTGGCTAGATTGTCGTTATTAATAGGCCTACCTTTACTCCAAAATCTTTATTATGAAATTCTGATCCGAGATATTTATGAAAATTAGCGAACAGTGGCTACGTCAATGGGTGAATCCTAGTAATACCAGTGAACAATTGGCCGAACAGTTAACGATGGCAGGACTTGAGATTGACGATCGCTATGCGGTTGCCCGTGATTTTAGCGGTGTGGTTGTCGGTGAAGTGATCAGTATTGAGCCACATCCAGATGCCGATAAACTGCGCGTCACGCAGGTGAATATTGGTGCAGCTGAGCCATTACAAATCGTTTGCGGCGCACCTAATGTCACTGTCGGTATGAAAGCGCCCGTTGCGACTGTTGGTGCTGTGTTACCAAGTGATGATGTCAGTAATGGTAAAGCGGGCTTTGAAATTAAGAACGGTAATCTACGTGGTGTAGATTCAAACGGCATGCTATGCGGTGCCTCTGAGATTGATTTAACCGATAGCATTGATGGCCTGCTTGAATTGCCAGCTGATGCGCCAATTGGCATGAATATTCGTGAGTATTTGGGTTTGGATAATCAAATCCTAGATATCTCCATCACCCCAAACCGTGGTGACTGCTTTAGCGTACGCGGTATTGCCCGCGAGATATCCGTCATTAATGATTTGCCGGTGCAAATGCCAGAAATTGCAGACAACGTAGCGGACACTGATAACGTTACTGCGATTACTACGCCCGCAGTAACCGTAAACGCAGTCGAAGCTTGTCCGCGTTATTTACTGCAATCAATCAGTCATATTGATCGTAGCATTGAGACACCAAAATGGATGCAAGATGCGCTCGTACAGTCAGGACTGCGTTCGCATAACTTTTTGGTCGATGTGACCAACTATGTATTGATGGAGTTGGGTCAACCGCTACATGCGTTTGATGCGGATACTATCGAGGGTGATATAGTGGTGCGTTTGGCCCAGCCTGAGGAAACTATTGCCTTATTAAATGAGCAAACCATTACCTTAACTGGCGATGAATTAGTCATTGCTGATGATAAAGGTGCGCTAGCGCTTGCTGGTATCATGGGTGGTCAGCGTAGTAGCGTTACCGATAGCACCACCAATATTGTCTTAGAAAGTGCCTTTTTTAATCAGCTAGCTATTGCTGCACGCGCCCGCCGTTTTGGTTTGCATACCGATGCTTCACAACGTTTTGAGCGCGGGGTCGATTTTGAGTTGCCAGCGCTAGCACTGGCACGCGCTCGTGATTTAATTACTAGCGTCACAGCTAGTCAAGCCGGTCAAATAGTAAAAGCTGAAAGTAGCGAGCATCTGCCAGCTCGTGCGCCAATTAACTTACCAATTACTAAGGTTCGTGATGTCATCGGTATTGAGATTGAGCCAGCGGTTATGGTGCGTATCTTAACCCAATTAGGGTTTGAGGTAGAGCAGCAAGCGGGTAGCCTGATTTGCACACCGCCATCTTATCGCTTTGATATGAGTATCAAAGAGGATTTAATCGAAGAGATTGCGCGTATCTATGGCTATGACAATATCCCAAGCGTATTGCCGCATTTGCAAGTCAGCATGGATTATGACGATACCGCAGATTTGACGCACGAGATGAAGCTGGCGCTGGTCGATAATGGCTATATGGAAGCGATTAGCTTTAGCTTTAGCGATGCAAAGTTAGAAGCCTTACTTGATGATGACGCACTAGGTGAAGTGTTGGCACTGGCCAATCCAATCTCTAGCGATTTGGCGGTGATGCGCCGTACGTTACTATCGAGCTTACTGCCTTGTGTGCAGTATAACCTCAATCGTCAACAATCACGGGTGCGTTTCTTTGAAACCGGTCTAAGCTTCGTCGGTCATAGTGTTAGTGACTTAGTACAAACACCCAGTATCGCTTTAGTGGCGGTCGGTGAAGTTTGGGACGAACAAGCTTATCAAAACCGTGCGTTAGATTTTTACGATCTTAAGCACGATATTGAGCAATTATTACCCGCGCAAATAGATAGCGCCCGTATCCGCTACGAGCGTAGCGCGCTTGCCTTCTTGCATCCTGGACAAAGCGCCAAGCTGTATATTGATGACCAATATATCGGTTGGTTAGGGCAATTACATCCGAGTACCGCCAAACAATTAGACTTACCTGCTACGTGGGTCGCGCAACTGTCTTTGGCACCATTGCTAACCCTCGCTCGTGAGCAGTACGAGATCACCACACCAAGTAAATTCCCGCAAGTACGTCGTGATATCGCCATCTTAGTGGATAGCGACATCAGTTTACAGACCTTAGAATCGACAATACGCACAGCGGCAGGCGCGCTATTGAGAGATCTATGGTTATTTGATGTCTATCAAGGCGACAAAGTACCAGATGGTCAACGTTCTTTAGCCTTTGCCTTAATTTGGCAGGATAAAATGCAGACTCTATCTGATGATACTGTAAAAACGGCTACTGACAAGGTAGTGCAAGCGCTAACCGAACAGCACTCAGTACAGTTGCGTGATAGCTAAAAATTACTATTAAGAATGACAATGCTCTGTAGCCTTTTGATTATTGGGGCTATAGGGCATTGCTATTCATAACAGTTGCTAATTATAAAAACCGTTATTTATAGAATACGTTAAGTGGTTATTAATAAAGGATTTTCATGCAGACTGTGTTAAAAACATGGCAGAAAACCTTTATAATAGCCAACATTAACCCTCATACCGCTAAACCATGATATTCGACATCACGACATAGCATAGGAGTCGTACTGTGAGCACCTTAACCAAATCTGACATGATTGAGCATTTAATGAGTCATCTTCACTTGACGCGTCAAGAAGGCCGCTGTTTAGTAGAGAACTTTTTTGATGAACTGTCAGATAGCTTGATTGATGGCAAAGAGGTCAAGCTTTCAGGCTTTGGCAACTTTGAGCTTAAAGATAAAAATAGCCGTCCTGGGCGTAACCCCAAAACTGGAGAGCCAGTCGCTGTTTCCGCACGTCGCGTGGTCACCTTTAAAACGGGACAAAAATTTCGTCAACAGGTAGATGAGCGGTTATTTGATAGTTAATAATAAATCCACAAAATATGATTAACTGCATCAAGCTTGCATAGTTTGTA
>NZ_JBQSXN010000005.1:0-80684 GCF_052378235.1 Psychrobacter sp. AOP3-A1-26 | reverse complement strand
GTTCTTACATCTTTAACAGGGTGTTCAAATTTGGCTAGTCAAGAGTTTTATCCCTCAATTGCAGAGGAATGTAATCTATCAGAAGGCCAAGACAGTCCACAGTGTAAAATAATGGCGATGGATGACTTGACTCAAAATGAAAAGCATCGCTTATTAGGTTATATTTATTGGACGGGTGTAGAGGCAGACTATGCAAAAGCAAAAAGGTAGTGAACAAGCAAAAGTCAATTTAGGTGAGCTTTACTGCGAAGGTGGGTTTGGAGTAGATCAGGATTATGATAAAGCGCTTTATTGGTATAAGAAGGCAGCTGAGAAAGGTAATGCTTCTGCACAAAAAAACCTTCAAATTTTACTATAAAAAATGTCTGAATAAATTTAGGCGGATTTTTCGAAGTATAGACAATTCACAAATAATGGAAACTACACTATACGGTTTCAAGAGGCTTACCTATCAAGGCGCTATAGCTTAACCGATTATTTTAAAGAAGATGGGCAATGCCTTTTCTCAAAAGAAAAGTCGGTTAAATAAGAGAAGGTATAGAATAAGAAAAAGGCTTCCAATTGCTTGGAAGCCTTTTAATATAATGGTACCCGGAGCCGGACTTGAACCGGCACGATCTTTCGATCGAGGGATTTTAAATCCCTTGTGTCTACCAATTTCACCACCCGGGCAAAACTTGTTTTATCTTTAACGTATACTAGTTGATAGACCACCTAGCTACTAGATAAGTAGCTCGCTATTATAAGCATTTTCATTAATAAAGCAAGCTAAAGTTAATGTATTGCTGATAAATATTTGAGCTAAATAATTGGAGGCTGGAGTCGGAATCGAACCGACGATCAAGGAGTTGCAGTCCAGTGCATTACCACTTTGCTATCCAGCCAATCAAGGTGGACTATATTAGCAAAAATATTTTAAATTACAAGTCATTTTTCAATTAAAAGCAGGTTATTTACTAGCTTATATAAAATTTCCTGTAATTTATCATATTTAAGCCGTTAATAGCCTTATTGATTCATCGCTAAGCGTTTGCTGAGCGATGAATATTCAAGATAACACCAAAAATATTTTATTAAATAATATCCTGATTATTGCGTTTGGCTTCTTTGATGTCTCGATAGGTTGCGGTGCAGATTAATATCAGCACCCCAAGCGTAATCGCTGGCCAAATTAAAATATATAAGCCATATATAAACACGTTGTCCATGATATCTCCTTATCGTATTTATGAGCAGTTAGCAGTCAGCCAATAATTACTAATATACTGACCAACCATTATTTCATAACACTGCTGTGATCTAAGTTTTGGGCGTCTGTACGGCCTCGCTCTTTTTATCGTAATTGCCCACGCGCTGATTGATAAGGTCAAAGTCGAAATACTCATTACCCATCAAACTGACAATCACGCAGACAATGGTACTGGCGCCGTATGCGGTCAGTGAGGCGAGTAAGACCATGTATTGACGTAGGAAGCCAGTCGCGAAGATTAACATCAGCACGAGCGTAATAGCCGCGGCTCCCATACCGATTTTTCGGCCTAAGAACCCAAAGACCATAAGACCGATAACGACCGCTGCGCCAACGCTGGCTAATATCTCAAAGAAGTAAGCGGCAAAGCCAGTAATAGGTATCAGCTCAAAACGGGCAACACAGAAGAGTAGTAGACCCACAATAACGGCTGACGTAAAGGCGGTATTAGTCACGCGATTCCAGAACACACTGGCAATCACAGGGAATACAATCGCGCCCCATAATGCACCAACGAAGACTAGCATCACTAAAATATCAAGTTTAAAGCTGGCAAAAATCAACCCAGCGGCAGTGGCAATAATCATCGTACCACGACCAACAAGCATCATAGTTTTTGGCTTTGCCTTACCTTTTTTGGCGATATTTTTGCCATAGACATCGGCCATCATAATAGTCGATAGGGCTGATAAATCCGAGTCGGCGGTCGATGACAATGAGCCAATCACTAAGATAAAGAATAGTGCGATAAATACGGGATGCAAATAGGCACTGACCATCTGTGGAATCAGGTTATTCATATTGCCATCAAGTGGTTCAATACCAATGGTTAAGGCCATCAGTCCAATCATACCAAGGCCGATAACGATACCAGCATAGCCGACAGTCGCAGTGACAAATGTCGCTTTAATTTTGGTTTTATCAATGGCAAATAAGCGCTGAGTAATGGTCTGGTTACCAATAGCATAAGCCAATACTGCGACAAAATAAGGGGCGCCTTGTTGAAAGAATGCCTCAGACGAAAAGAAATCCTGCTGTTCTAAGGTCAGGTTAGACAGCCCACTAACCATGACTGAAGGTCCACCCATAGAAAATAATACCGCTGGGATAATGACCACACCAATCGCCATTAATGCGACCAATTGGGCAAAATCTGTAAAGACAGAGGCTCGAAAACCTGAGGTCAAAGTATAGCTCAGCACACCGATACCGGCGATCATCACACCCGTTTGAAACGATAAGGGTGACAAGACTGACACCAACGCTCCAGCCGCGGTGAAGTTGACCATCAAGCTAATTAAGCTGCCCATAATGTTAGATATGGCTAAAATTAATTGGCTTGATGAACCATGGCGCGCATGGATTAGTTCCCCTAATGTGTGGCCATTTGGGGCCAATTCACGAAAGCGCATACCGAATGGGTAGATGAATAAAATCATCAATGCACCCCAAAACCCATAATGTATCGGGCCTGACACGCCGTATTTGTAGCCAGAAGTAGCTGCGGCATAAAATGAAGCTGCCCAAATCCAAGTGGCGGTCATACTGGCGGCGCCCATACCGAAACCGACACCGTGACCTGCGACCATAAATCCAGAGGTTGTTTCTTTGTCTTTCTTGATTAATAAAGAAAGTAGATAAGTACCGCCATAAAATGCCAATAATAATAAAATAATGGTGAGCGATGAAAATTGGAACAATGACTCCGTTTTCAAATTCATACCTCGCAATTGTTTTAAATGAATAAAATTCAGTGAAATTTAATTAGCCCAAACTATTAGGAATACGATATAGCCTATAAAATTCCCATCTTGAGCTAATGCGCGTCGTACTATAAATAGCAAATATATCAACTGTATTAATGGTCGTGGTCTTCATTTTATGGAATAACCATGATGCCATTAGGTATGCTACATAGTTGTAGTCGAGTGCTATGGCTGTCCATCTTACGAACAGCCATAATAATATTGCGGATAAGCACCAAACCATGGTTGATGGTGTGGGCTAGATTTAGACAGCTTTATCAGCGGTAATAAGCCGATAGTCATAGTGGTGTTTATCGCATTGTTGCAGTTGATGCATAATCCGAAATCATCATTACCTATATTCGCAATAATCGATGCGATACGGCCCAAGTAATCAGCATAATGAACGACTTATTGATAAATAAAACTACAACCATGTTAATTACAGGTAACATTTTCGTGCGCTAAGGGTAACCTATTATGTAAACAACCTCAAATGTATAGTCAAACTACTATAAAAGAGATGCGTCCAAAATAGCATTCTATGATATTGGCCAGCTGACTGGTTAGCGATATCCGAGGTCGTAAACTATTTTGAAAATAAAAAAAGAGGAGAGTAATGTGTAGTATTGGGAAGTAATACGGGATAGGTTAGCGTGACGGTCATAAGCTGAGGTTACAGCCATTAGACATTAAAATGCTTAGACTGAGTAGTCCGATAAATGGATTTAGAGGAAGAATTTATAATAGTTAGAAGGGTTAGGTAGCTAGATTACCATTGGTTAGGTGCCAGAGTAATAAGTCACTCTATTGTCACGTAAAAACCCTGCCAATCCTAACCCATAACGTTCGGCGACACGCACCGCCGTACTGGTAGGGGCGGACATACCGACTAACCAAGGAATGCCACCGCGAATAGACTTCTGTACCAACTCAATCGATAAGCGCGAGGTCATCAGGACACACTGTACTTGTATTTTTTGTCGCACCTGCCAGCCGATCAGTTTATCAAGCGCATTGTGTCGCCCCACATCTTCAAACAGATATAGCTGCTGGTTGTGCATTGCTGCTGCAGCATGTACTGCCCCTGTTAGTTGATGCGTATGTTGGGTAGCATCTACTTGCTGTCGCAGATCGAGCAGATAATCAAGACTCGGAAAATTATTGTGCATTGGTCGCTGAAACGAGTCATGTAAGTGTCCACTCAAATCAGGCAATGCCTGTGACAATCCTGTGATACCACACATGCCGCAACCTGTTCGGCCTGCCAGCTGATGCTTTTGTGCTTGGATACGTTGATGACAGCGCTGGTTTAAGGTCAACTCCACCACATAAATATCATAGTCTTGTAGGTGCAAAAAGGCTTGTTCAAAGCTTTCTGATTCAGCATTTCCTGACGTATTATTTTTGGCCACAGACTCAGGGGTAAACTGTTGATAGCTTGCGATATCAGTAAGCTGAGTAACGTCCCAATCAAGCAGCTCATGGTTTTGTTGAATCAATCCTTCGCTAAATAAAAACCCAATAGCCAAATACTCTAGCTGATGAGGACTGGCCATCAATACCGCATAGTGAATACCGTTGATAACGATAGCCACAGCAGCTTCTACCGCTAGACTGGCTGGCTGATAAGCAATATGTATGTTAGCAGTGCTCGTATTACTATCCGATGGGTAGGCATGCTTTTGTGATAAGTGGGTGCGAGTCATTGGCGTTGCAGACGGTGTTGCTCTTACTTCTGCCACATCCTGCATCGTATTTGTTAAGCATTGCTCATCAGTCCGATTGCGCGTTTCGTTATTCATTTCAGCGATCATCATATCTCATCATAATTTTTGTCATGGTTGACTGTTCAACACGGCCTTATCACTTAATAAACCCTCTATAACTTTTTAGGCTAGCTCAGCGGTAGCTGCATTCACTCGTTGTAAAACGACAGTCGTTGATTTATACGCTGGGATATGTGAGTCTGGTGCGTGGGTATCCAAATCAAATAAGTCATTACATTCAGGGTAATAGGCGGCTATAGCATTGGAGGCAATATCCATCTCGGTCAATATTAACGGCCCTAATGTACGTGGTTGCGCTATTTTATTTGGTGTATCTGAGCTGTTTAGGGTGTTTGCTGGGCTGGCGTGACGAGAGACCATGACCCGATCGCCTTTTTGCCACCCCAAGCGGCTGATTTCGTCCGGATGCATAAACAGCACATCACGGCGATTGGTTTGGCGGTAGCGATCATTAAGCCCGAAAATCATAGTGTTGAATTGGTCGTGGCTACGTACGCTGGTCAGCTGCCAGACCTTTTGCTCATCGCTTGACGCACTATCAAGGTTAGTAGTGGCTTTTTTGTCATGGTTAAAGGTTGCTGTTGTCTCTGCCATCTGTGCGGCGACGTAGGTAATGGGATATTGTGGTACTTCAAACTGCGCTTTGCCGCTGTCGGTATTCCATACCCGATGACGTGCAGCATGGTATAAGTGAAAGCCGCGCTCGGCTTCGCGAATACGCTGATTAAAGTCCTCAAAACCATTAATCGCTTGAGCGATATAATCACGGACAACATCGAAATCCTCACTCATTGCTTGCCAAGGAATGGTTGAATGATTACCCAGCACATGGGTAGCGATGTTTGCCACGATTTGCGCTTCTGACTTTAAGGTCTCGCTAACGGGCTTAAGCGTACCTTGAGTCGGCACAATCTGACACATAGAGTCTTCGATAGTGGCAAACTGCTCGCCTTTAGCGGTAATGATACGTTCGGTACGACCTAAACAAGGCAAAATAAGGTTGTTTGCCCCTGGATATAGCATGGTTTCATTCAGCTTGGTGCCGACAAAAATATTGAGCTGAGTGGTGGTTAGCGCTTGTTGAATGGCACTAGTATCGGGTGCAGCGACAGCATAGTTACCACCCATACTCATAAACACTTTTAGCTTGCCAGCGATTAAGGCTTTTGCACCAGCAACGACATCATAGCCATCTTCTTGAGGCATAGAGTGCTCAAAGACCCGCTCAAGACTATCTAGCAGGCTTTGCGCAGGGCGTTCATGGATGCCCATGGTACGATCGCCTTGCACATTGGAGTGCCCACGCACGGGTGACGCGCCTGCGCCATCGATACCAATCATGCCCATCAATAGCAGTAGGTTGGTAATCATCGCTACATTATCATCACCTTGTACATGCTGGGTGATGCCCATACCCCAGGTGCAAATAGTCGCAGGACTGTCGGCCACCAATTTGGCAATAGCAATAATCTCCTCTTTACTGATGCCAGACCCGCGCTCTACATCCGTCCAAGACTGTTGACGCAGCCACGCATCGAGTGCCTCGTATCCTGAGGTATGCTGATGAATAAAGCCTTGATTGATTTTATTGTTTTTGGTCAGCCATTTGGCCAGTCCGGTCAATAATGCCGCATCACCACCGATTTGAATTTGAATGACTTCATCGACCATCTCATCGCTTTGGCCTGCTGCCATGTGTGAAGGCTTTTGCGGGTTTCTAAATTTACGCAATCCTTGTTCGCGCATGGGGTTGATTGAGAGGATGCGACATCCTTGCTCGTGAGCATGAGCGAGCATTTCTAGCATACGCGGGTGATTGGTTGCAGGATTTTGCCCAAACATTAATATTAGTTTGGCTTGCTCAAAATCTTCTAATTTGACTGTGGCTTTGCCAATACCCAACTGCCGACCGAGCATCACCGAGGTAGGTTCGTGACACATGTTTGAGCAATCGGGTAGGTTATTGGTACCGAAACAGCGTACGAATAACTGATACATAAAGGCAGGCTCATTGGTGACACGGCCTGAGGTATAAAACAGCGCTTCATCTGGCGAGTCAAGTGACCCAAGCTGCTCAGCGATACGCTGGTAAGCGGCTTCCCAAGAAATCGGTAAATAGCGGTCTTGCATCGCATCATAACATAGCGGCTCTGATAATCGACCACTGTGTTCCAGCTCATAACCTGACCATCCTTGCAGCGCTGTGACCGTATGTCTAGCAAAGAATTTGGCATCTGCTTTCTTGGTCATGGTCTCACTAGCGATGACTTTGATGCCATTTTCGCAGACATCAATGGCTTTATGTGATTTGTGGTCAGGCCAAGCGCAGCCTGGACAATCAAAGCCTGTTTTAGGTTGGTTGCTTTTTAATACGCTCAAACCACCACGTAAAAAAGTCTGGTAGTCCATCAGTTTACGAGTAGAGGAAATCAGCGCAGGCCAACCAGCCGCAGGGTGAGAGTAGACAGGGATTTTGCGCATGGCAGGCCTCTTTTGTAAATGGTGTGTAAATGGCAATAACTAAGCTTGGATGTTAGTTTGATATATAAAGCTTTGATATAAAGCAACTATATAGTGGCTAGCCAAAACTTAGTAGAATCATTAACCATAGATAACAAAAAAACCTTCAAGAAAAGTGAATTTTCTTGAAGGTTTATCATTGGCTTGCTAATGATTAAAAAAGCGTGCAATTATATTCATGGCTAATGGCTGGCAAGCCCTAGGTATCAATAGCGTACATCTTTAGGTTTTTTGCCGGAAGGGAAGTCATGAATTTTATCCGGAAAGTCAGGGCGCGGCTGATGGGTAAAGAACTCTGCCACATCGACGGCATCTTGGTCACTTAAAACGTTACCGTGGCCCCAAAGCCCTATGGTTTGGATACCCATTGGCATATTGTATTTAACAAAGGCTGCAGCTTTATAAGTACGTGCCATACCGGCACCAATGTTAAAGGATTCATCGCCCCATAGTGGCGGGAAGATAATATCGCCGCGGCTGTCTTTCATTCCTTCACCATTATCGCCGTGACAAGTGGCACACTGGGCGTGGTATATTTTCTCACCGTGTACGGTGTCACCGACCAAGGATTCATCAACTTTACCCGCGTTATTGATATCAACTTTTTGGTCTTTAGGGGTATTCTGCGCTAACCACTCCATATAGGCTAACATCGCTAACATCTCAGGAGACTCGCGATCGAGTACCTTGCCGTTCATTGAGCGCTGGAAGCAGCCATTGATACGGGCGGTTAAGTCTAGCTCTTTACCAGAACGCGGCATAAATTTTGGATAGTTGTTAAAGCTGTTGATGTACGGGTCGCCAAGCGGCACTTTACCTTGACCGATGTGGCAACTATTACAGTTCATCTCGGCGCCAACATTGTCCGGTAGTAGGCGTCTGGTTTCATTATTCAGACGCTTACCGTACAAGATTTGTTCAGCATTGGGCTCATCTAAGATAGAGGTATCCTGTGGTAATACATAAGTGCCGATATCTTCATTGGCATCGTCCGCAGTGACCAAGTCAAACTCAGATGCGTTATGCTCAACAGGTTCAGGTTTTGAGCAACCGCTAATCCCAATGGCGCAAACGGTGGCGGTAAGTACTGCCATCGTTAGTCTGCGTGGAGTGTTGCTAGCAACGATGGGCAAGTTAAGTGGCGATTTTTTCATTATTTTGCTCCTTGTGCTGCAGCATCGACGTTTAGATCTGGGGCAACGTCTGTGCCTGTTTTTGGTTTTTTAGCGAGGAATGCACGCATTTTTACCACGTCATTGATATCGATTTCAGGGGCTTGGTTGGTCCAGCTATTACGCACATAGTTGACCACTTCTGCCACGTCAGCATCAGCTAGGTTAGTGAACTCAGGCATAGTGAATGCCATGCGATCATGCGAGGTTTCAGGCATACGACCACCACCTAAGGTGATCTGTAAGACAGAGTCCGCATTTTTAGCATATACCGCACTATTTCCATCTAAAGCTGGGAAGATACGCGGGACACCTTGGCCATCAGCACGGTGACAGACGGTACAATATTCTGTGTATAACAGCGCACCACGTGAGTCATAGTTACCAGCCAATAGCTTTTCGGTGGTGGTGTCCTCTTTTTCTGGCAGCGTTACTGCTTTATTAGGGGCAGGGGATAGGGATTTTAGATACGATGACATGGCATTAATGTCGTCATTGGTCATATGCTGGGTACTGAGCTCAACGACTTCGGCCATCGCACCAAAGGCAGCAGTGGTGTCGGTACGACCTGTTTTAAAGAAGTCGTTTAGCTCAGCAATGGTCCACGTGCCAAGACCACGGTGCTCACCGCGGATACTTTTGGCGCGCCAGCCATCAATGACGGCACCGCTTAGATATTCTTCAGAGTCCGCATTGCTTAAGGCGATTTCTTGATAGCCAATACCGCGTTCGGTATGACAAGAGCCGCAATGTCCTGGGCCTTCAACTAAGTACTGACCACGTGCCAATACGGCATCATCGGTTTCAGGAACAAAGTCGCGCTTACGGTCAAACAGCACTTGCCAATAAGCCAGTGGCCAGCGCCAGTTTGCTACAGGTGGTAGCTCGCCCTTAAGGTTAGGCTGATTGACGGCTTTTACATCCGACATAAAGAAGGCATACATCGCCGCCATATCTTCGTCAGGCATGATTTGATACGACGGATACGGCATGGCAGGATATAGCGCTTTATTGCCTGGGGCGACACCATGTTTGACTGCATTTTTAAAGTCATTAAAGGTATAATTACCGATACCCGTTTCTTTATCAGGGGTGATGTTGGTCGAGTAAATCGCACCAAGTGGGGTCAGCATAGGCAGACCACCCGCGTAATCTTCACCACCGAGTACGGTATGACAAGCGACACAGTCACCGGTACGCGCCACATATGCACCTTTCTCGATTAGAGCGGGGTCAGTAATGTTGACTTCGATGTCACTGGTGGTGGTGCGCATATTAGGCAATAATTGCCCAATAATAAACGCTACTGCTAGTCCGATAACTGCTGCAATAAGGATAATTAATGGCCACTTTTTCATGGGCCCGCCCTCCATAAGATACGTGTTCTAAGCCCAGCGTCAAATGATATAGTTGATATCAATGAGTGAAGCTCAGCGAATTAAAAGTTACACTACTGTTATTTAGTATAAGGTAACGCGTAACATTTGGGTATTGTGGAAAACCACATTATTGTTAAGGCTTTTGTTGGCCATGAAAAATCAGTAGGATAAATGACAGACAGTGTTTATGCACAAAAATAGCAGGAGTAGAGCTTTGATGAGTACCGCTACTACGTGTCGCGCTTTGCTGATGCTTACTATTTGGTTTGGCGGGTCACTACTAGCAATAGCGCAAGCAGAGACCTATTATTTAGGTGTACTGGCACCGCAAGGTGAAGCGGTCACACAGCAAACATGGCAGCCGTGGTTGGATCAACTCAATCGTCAACTGGCAGATGACACGGTCATATTGGTGCCTTTAGCACTGGAGAATTGGCAACAGCAGATTAAAGCGCAGCAGTTTGCGTTGGTACTTGGCCCACAAGTGCAGTTTATAAAAATGAATACCACAAGGTGGCGCTGGCTGGCAACTTTGCAGACGGATAGCACGCCTGCTAATTTGAAAAATACGAGCGATACAGATGTTATCAGTTTTAATACTCAAAAAATGCTAAGCCCATCATCTACTACCGTTGATCTAGTCAATGAGCTAAATGAGTTAAATAAACTGGATACGCTCAATCAGGTGCAAGAACCTAGCGCCATGGAAGAGGTCGCTAGCGCATTATGGGTGGCCGCTGACAGTAATATTCTTCGTTTGCAAGATTTGCATCAACACCGTATTGCCGCCGTTGATGCGGATGCATTTGGTGGTTATCTGTTGGTGGCACATTTATTACAACAAAATGGTATCGCGCCCAGTCGCTATCAAACGCAGTTTGTGGGTTATCCGGTAGAACGGACGTTGGATGCCTTGGCAAGTGGCGAGGTCGATGCGGCGATAGCGCCGCTGTGCTTGATGGAAGAGATGGCGCGGCAAGGGAAAATTAATAAAAAACAATACCGTTTGATTCATCCAGTGACCACCGCGTCAAATTGTCAGTCGTCAACAAAGATATATCCCAATTGGACATTGGCAGCGACAGAGCAAGCACCTGCTACGCTAGTACATCAAATCAATCAGAACTTGTTTGGTACAGTCGCAGCGAATAGCGACGAAGCGCGTTTAAGACAGCGCTGGCTGCCACCGGAGTCTAGTATCGATGCTGAGCGTATCTTATACGAGATGAATCGTCATCCCGCACAAAAGCAGCTCAGCTCTCATATCGTGGATTGGATACAGTCGCATCGTTTATGGATGGGTATAATTGTCTTTATTGTCCTGATATCCACGATTAATTATGCTTGGATGAGCTGGCTGGCGTGGCGTCGTCGGCAAAAAATACTGACGCAAAACCAGCTGATTCGTGATTATGACCAACAACTGCGGCAGTCGGAACGTTTTGCTGTCATTGGTGAGATGAGCGGTTCAATTGCTCATGAAATCAATCAGCCACTGGCGACCATTCAGAATTATGCCCAAGGCTTATTGATTCGTAACCAACAAACACGCTTAAATAAAATAAGGTCAAATAAAAACCCTGAGAATACAGAGTCAGACAGTGATGCCACCACAGAAAATGCGCTCCAGCAGATTGTCACTGAGACTGAGCGTGTCGCGGCGGTCATTGGTAATATCCGTCATTGGGCGGGTCGGTCGCAGGCGAGTGAGGTCAACGTCGATATTGCCGCGACTTATCAGCAATGTGTCTTGCTATTGGGCGAAAAAGCGTCAGGTATTAGCTTTTGGCTGGCGAGTGATTATCAGCATTTGACCTTACCCGACTTACTGCTAGATCAGTTATTGATTAACACTGTGACCAATGCGCAGCAGCAAGGTGCAACCCATATCATGCTACGCTGCCAAGCAGAAGAGCATGCTGGCAAACAGTGGCTGGTGTTGCATATTAGTGATGATGCTGGTGGCTTTGAGGCCGCCCAGCTAGAGGCGCGTCGCTCACCGCAAAAATCACTCCATTCATATGACACCAAGTCGACGAAAGCTGATGGCCTAGGATTGGGTCTGATGATATGTCAGCGATTGTGCAAATCGCTTGGCGGCACGATGCAGCTTAGCAATCTGAATGTACAGCATGAGCTTGATATCATCCAGACGGTAAACGGTAGTCATCAACAGCGATGCAAACGCAGCTTAAACGGCAAAATCCAGTTGGTACAGAGCAATACCTTTTATCAGCCGTCAAACCAAACGGGGGCACAAGTGTCTTTTTATCTGCCGCTATATATAGCAAAGACCAATGACAAACCGCAATAAACTTAGCGAATTCATTTAGTAATAAGGTAGTGTATGACTTCTTCCAATGTGCCAAACGAGCATTCATGCGGGCAAGTTAACCTCAATAATTTATCGGATAATTCACTGAATATTACCTCTGAATCCCTGATTGTTCATATCATTGATGACGAAGAAAGCGTACGCCTATCTTGTGAATTTCTACTGAGTAGTTTGGGTTTTGTTACACAGGTATGGCCGAGTGCCGTGGATTTTTTGCAGCAGGTGGATATATATAGCCCAGCAGTGGTTATCAGTGATTTGATGATGCCTGAGATGAGCGGGCAGGCACTACACGCCCATCTTAATAATCACGATAGTCCGATGGCGCTGATTGCTTTGACGGGCAATGGAGAGATTTCTGATGCGGTTATGATGCTCAAACAAGGCGCAGCAGATTATTTAGAAAAACCCATTAATAGCCACCGTCTACAACAAGCGATTACTCGTGCCCAAGCGTTGACCATTGAGCGTGCTAAGCTGTATAGCATTAGTGAACTCTATGCACAGCTAACCGATAAAGAGCGGCAAGTGGCGCATGAGTTGCTACAAGGTAATATCAACAAAGTCATCGCCGATCATCTAGAGGTGTCGGTGCGCACGGTGGAAGTACATCGCTCACAAGTCATGAGAAAAATGCAATCACAGCATGTGAGTGAGCTGATTCAAAAACTGGTATTGCTTGGGGTTTAGTTTTGTAGCAGTGAGGCAGAGGCAGCCAATCTATCCTGTCGACGGCATGTTTTAGGAATAAAAAGCCCATCCTTAATTTTAAGGATGGGCTTTTTTTAATGTATTTATATTTATAAATTAGCTCAATATCAAGCTGTCATCTTCGACTTTTTCACCGCGCGTTTGCTCAAACATATCGAGCAAGTCATGTACGGTCATGCCTTTACGAGTATCACCAGCGACATCTAGCACGACTTGTCCTTGGTGCAGCATCACAGTACGCGTGCCATGTGCCAGTGCTTGCTGCATCGAGTGTGTGACCATCATAGTGGTGAGCTGATTGTCGGTCACAATCTTGTCGGTCAATTCTAAAACGAAAGCAGCAGTCTTAGGGTCGAGAGCGGCAGTATGCTCATCCAGCAATAAGATTTTAGAAGGTTGCAGTGACGCCATCAGCAGACTAACTGCTTGACGTTGGCCGCCGGATAATAGCCCCATGCGGTCGGTCAAACGGTTTTCTAGTCCCAGTTTTAGCACCGACAACTTTTCTCGGAACAGGTCGCGGTTATTGGGGTTTAGGGCGAATTTAAGACCACGTTTACCGCCACGTTTATAGGCCAATGCCATGTTTTCTTCAATCGTTAGCGCTTCGCACGTTCCAGCCATTGGATCTTGGAATACCCGAGCGACCCAATGCGCGCGTTGATGGGCCGTTTTTTTGGTGACATCATTGCCATTTAATAAGATTGAGCCACTATCGACGCGTGTGGTGCCACTGACCGCATTTAAAAAAGTCGATTTACCGGCGCCATTGGTACCAATGACGGTGACAAACTCACCATTGGCAATGTTTAAACTGATACCGCGTAAAGCAGGGTTTTCGATTGGCGTGCCTGGGTTAAAGGTCAAGCGTAAATCGGTGGCTTGCATCATAATCGTTATTCCTTATTATCTTTTTAAGACGGTATCTTCAAGCTAGGCGCGAACTCTACGAGATAAAAACTTGGTTTTCGCTTTTGGTAATACCAATGCCAATACCACAAGTAGTGCTGTAATTAAGTTTAAGTCTTGCGGGCCAAAGCCAATACTACGTAGCGTATCGCTTGATAGCGCAACCTGAATAAATAGCTTATACAATACCGCGCCAACAATGACTGCAAAGGTAATCAACCAAATACGCTTGGCAGGAATGATGGTTTCACCGATGATGACCGCTGCCAGACCAATGACAATCGTACCAATACCGATAGAAATATCTGCGCCGCCTTGGGTCTGTACAAATAAGGCGCCTGCTAAGGCAATCAAACCGTTAGAGACGGCCATACCGATGATGGTCATCCACGAGGTATTAATGCCTTGTGCTTGCGCCATACGTAAATTTGAACCCGTAGCGCGCATCGACAAGCCTGTTTCGGTACTATAAAACCAATCTAAAAATAGCTTGGCAAACAGCACGACCACACCAATGATAACGCAGCGCATCCAGAAGCCATTTCCATCAGTCACCAACGAGCTAAACACTGTGGTTTCACCCAGTAGGGGC
The DNA here is from genome assembly GCF_052378235.1 of Psychrobacter sp. AOP3-A1-26. NCBI lineage: Bacteria > Pseudomonadati > Pseudomonadota > Gammaproteobacteria > Moraxellales > Moraxellaceae > Psychrobacter > Psychrobacter sp. AOP3-A1-26. Next base: position 66,282 of record NZ_JBQSXN010000005.1, on the reverse strand, counting down.
AAGTTCGGCGCACCCATGATACGTAGATTGACAGAGTATAACGCCACCATCACTAGGATACTGGCAAGTAGCTGCAAAATGCCAAGCTTAACGTGCAGCCATGCGGTGACAATACCCGCCACTGATCCTGCTAACATGCCAAAAACACAAGCCAGCCATGGGTTGATACCAGCGACGATAGAGATACCAGCGACCGCACCACCTAATGGAAAGCTACCGTCAGCGGTCAAATCAGGGAAGTCGAGTGTACGAAATGAGATAAGCACACCGAGTGCGACTAGGCCATAAATTAGACCACTTTCAAGCGCACCAAAAAAAGCAATTAAAGACATAAGAGATCAGTAAGTCATAACCAAGCGTCTAGCGAATACTACTAGGAATAGGTGAGTGACAATAAAAATAAGTCATTGCCAAAATCATCTAGCTACTAAACGGCTAAGCAGTGGATTTAACAGATTAAGCAATCTGCGGTTAGGGTAAACCAAAATATATTACGATGCACAACGATTAGCAAGCTAACTTGATACCTTTATTGAATTCAATTTAATGATTCAAGATATGATGAATTTAGCAATGGTGCCAATAGTTTACAGCTAATAAATGCTTTATAAGCCATAGGTGTTTTATAAGAAATAGCTATAGTCAGTGAAAAGTAATATCAATGCATCACGTACTGTAGGTACAGTTTTTCTTGCTTGCTGCGTCGACGCAGACAGAGGCTGCAAAAAAAATATACCAGCAGTGTCTTAGCATTTTTAAAGTGTTTTAACGATAGTTCATAAACGGCTGCGCTAACTAATAGTTACTGAAACAACAGTCGCGTAAATAAGAAGCCCAGCCTACTGATTCATAGCTGGGTTTTCTATGTTAAACACTTAGTCTCATAGCCCAAAGGTAGATGACGAATGGTAAAGAAGGGGTCAAAATTGTCGTCTATCTTGTGGTTGCTATGATAAGTTAAATATCAAAGTGCGTTATTCTACCACTTCTTTTGCTTTATCGATAACAGCTTGTGGCAAAGTAATGCCTTGTTCTTTGGCATGTTTTGGGCTGACATATAGATCGAGCATTTGCGGCGTATAGACAGGGATCGCACCGGCTTCTTCACCATTTAGGATACGTACCACGATTTTGCCTGTTTCGCGACCAAGATCGTAGTAGTTGACACCCAAAGCAGCGATGGCACCGCGTTCAACTGAGCTGGTATCGGAGGCAATGAGTGGAATTTTACTTTCTTTGGCGACTTGGTATAGCGACTCGTAGGCTGAGACCACGTTATTATCGGTTGAGGTGTAGATCATATCGACCCTACCTTCTAGGCTACGTGCAGCCATCGCAATATCCGTACTACGCTGGGCAGGCGCTTCATGCACCTTGATACCAAGTGGCGTCAAATTTTCTTTCAGCGCTTTTAGAACGATCGTTGAGTTGACTTCACCTGGGCTATAAACGTAGCCGATACTTTTGAGACTTGGAATGATTTGGCGCATCAATTCAATCTGTGGCTCATAAGGAAGCGCATCAGAACCACCAGTGACATTGGTACCAGAACCATCTAGTTTGGTTACCAGTTTGGCTGCTACTGGATCAGTCACTGCTGAAAATACTAAAGGAATACTGCTGGTTGCAGCAGCAACAGACTGCGCTGATGGTGTACCGATAGCGACGATGACGTCTGAATTGTCGGCGACGAACTGCTTGGCAATCTGGCCTGCCGTCGCGGTGTTACCTTGTGCGCTTTGGAAATTAACGGTTAAGTTTTCACCGTCTTTAAAGCCTGCATCGTTGAGCTCTTCGATGACGCCTTTACGTACATCATCCAGTGCTGGATGCTCAACGATCGCAGTGATAGCAACGGTTTTCATCGCTGTTGTAGCATCGCCACCTGTTGTAGCGGTATCCGCGTTGCTGGTATCTTGTGCCGACTGGTTACAACCGGTCAAAATAGCTGTACAAACGCCACCTAACATTAGTGCTTTACTAAAACTGAAATGACCAAAACGGTTTTGATACAACATGGGTCTCACTCCTGAAAATAATAATGTGTCCGTACATTATTTAATAAATAGATAAAAGGTAAAGCAAGCCGCTTATAAAGGTATAAATTATTATAAATGGCTAGGTGTTATTTAGTCGCATTCTGCGCTTTGTTATCGACATTGATGGCATTTTTTAACAAGTCGTCGGTCAAGCTAACGCCTTGTTTAGCCGCGTGTTTTGGGCTTACATATAAGGTTAAGGTATTCATCACTTCAGGCTTGATGGTATTGACCGCCTCGTCATTTAATACGCGATAAACCATTTTGCCTGTGGTACGACCAAAGTCATAATCATTGACACCAAGCGCCGCAGTGGCACCGCGTCTCACGCTAAACTCGTCTGAGGCAATGATGGGAATATCAAGCTCGTTGGCAGCGCCAGCCATCGCTTCAAATCCGGATACGACGTTGTTATCTAACGAGGTGTAAATGACATCGACGCGACCAGCAAGGCTACGAGTCGCCATGGCTACATCCGTTGGACGGTTGGCTGTTACATCCAATATCTTAAGCCCACGTGCAGGTGCGGCTTTTTTAAGTTGATTAAGTACCACAACAGAATTGACTTCACCTGGGCTATAAACGTAGCCGATGGTTTTTGCATGAGGTACGATTTTTAGAATATTGTCTAATTGTGGCTCGATAGGCAATACACTAGACAGTCCTGTCACATTAGGTTGAATAGGCGTATTATTTTCATCGATGAGCTTTGCCGCGACAGGATCTGAAATGGCGGTATAAATAACCGGAACCGTCTTAGTTGACGCTACGATAGATTGAGCAGATGGCGTCGAAATTGCCACGATGGCATCGGGGTTGTCACCTGCAAACTGCTTGGCAATCTGTCCTGCGGTCGCTGTGTTACCTTGGGCGCTTTGGAAATTAACCGTTAGATTTTGGTCTTTGACATAGCCATTATCTGCTAACTCATCAATAATACCGCGGCGCATCTCATCGAGCGAAGGGTGTTCGACGATTTGGGTGATGGCGATTGTTTTGGCGGGCTTATCAGAATCCACGGTAGAGTTTTCATCAGTTGTGGCAGTATCGGTCGAATTTGAGCAGCCAATTAATCCAAGCGTGGCGCTCATAGCAGCACCAAGTAGGCTGAAGCGTAAAGTAGTAGCAAAGGTCATTTTATTCTGGCTCATAGGTTAGAAAGTGCAGGTTACCCGAGTCACTGTTATGTGCATGCTGAGATAACGGGCTAACATCAAAGTAATCAATCCATTGATCATTACATCTATATTATGACAGTAATGTAACTTATGGCAATAAGAAAATGAACTACCCACTACCTTAAAGGTAGGGGTTTCTTAGGTAATACCCATACTTGATGCGATGTTCTGCATCAGCGGTTAGATAAATTGACTAAGCTAACCCTGTCGCACCGACAGTTTTGAGCGTGACCAGCCTTAACCCTTCATTGAGGATGTTGATACTGGCATTGATGTCTCTATCATTTTTCTGCAAGCAGCTTGGACACGTCCATGATCTCACTGACAACGGCAATTCAGCTTTAGCCAGTAAGTGACCGCAGTTTGAGCAGGTCTTAGAAGACGGATACCATCGGTCTATTTTAACAAGCTCTTTACCATACCATTCCGCTTTATAGGCAAGCATAGTGGTGAATGTTGACCATGAGCTGTCTGATATGGCTTTGGCCAGCCTTGGGTTCTTAACCATACCCTTAACATTCAAGTCCTCTATGGCAATAACATCGTGATTTTTGATGATATTGAATGAGAGTTTGTGTAGAAAGTCTTTGCGGCTATTCGTTATTTTCTCGTAAATCTTGGCGACTTTGTTTTTTTGCTTTTGATAGTTGTGGCTGTCGCTTAATTTACGCTGATCGGCTTTGGCAACTTCTCTACGTTTGGCTAAAATCTTTTGTTCACGAGCCAACTTGTCTTGCAGCTTTGATAGAAACTTAGGATTAGCCACTTTGCTACCGTCCGATAAGACGATAAAGTCGGTTAATCCTAAATCAATACCAATGTTTGAGCCAGTTTTAGATGATTCATTAACAACCGTTTCAGCCAGCAGGCTGACATAGTATTTGCCTGTCGGGGTTTTGCTGATGGTGGCGCTCTTGATTAAGCCATGTATTTTATTTGGGAATTTGGCTTTAATATGACTGATTTTAGGCAGTTTAACGCTGTTATGCGTGACTGCTACTGTGCCTTTTTGATTGTTGGTGGTGTAGCTGTCGCGCTGCCCTTTTTTCTTGAAGGTAGGAAAGCCTGAGCCTTGTTTGAAAAACTTGCTATAGGCGTTGCGTAGGTTTTGCTGGACGTTGGCCAGTGCCAAGCTATCCACTTCTTTTAACCATTCAAACTCAGCCTTATACTGAGCAGGGGTGTTTTTTAACTCTGTTTTGGTTTCTTTATAATGCTCAATCTTGTCACTAAGCATCCTATTCCAAATAAAGCGTGTACAGCCGAATGATTTGGCAAAAAACACTTGCTGATCGACAGTAGGATATAGTCTGACTTTATAGGCTTTTAGAATTTGTTTAGGCATTATTCTATTATACTCTAAAACTCAAATACGCATTCATCCCACTACCTTAGGTAGGGAGTTTCTGCGCGATACTGTTAAAACGCGTTTGTCATTGTTTTTATGAAGGGGAGTTTAAATAAATTTTTGTTGAATAAATTATTTTGGTAAAATATTTTTGATATCAATTATTAATAAATTTTACACAATAAAAAAGATGCCACTAGGACATCTTTTTTACTATTTAATCTGTTATTAGTTTGCTAATCAAAAATACGCCATAATCTTTTAAACAGCCAGCCAATGAAATAAAAAGGTATTTCTAAAATATCAGCATAGAACCACCAATCCCATATAACATCAGCATTTCGATTACGCTGACGCCGCGATTGTCTGATATCTGAGGTAAAGATAAACAACAAAGCACTGATAATGCCACTAGCAATAGCGCTAAATAGTGCGGTTATGTCTTCGGTAAAATACCAATAAACTAGCAAGCCTAATGTTAAATAAAGGAGGATATCTGCTAACAACCTAAGCAATACCAATATCATTCCCCTATATTTAATAGATTAGCCACACTAGTTAAGCCAGCTCATCAAATGTCTCTTAAGCAAGGACATCGCCAATCACGCAATTATCAGGCAAAGTAACCACGGTCAATTGGGTTTTTGGATTACCTGTTGAGAGTACCATGCCTTCTGAGATCCCAAATTTCATCTTACGCGGCGCAAGGTTAGTCACGCAAATCACCTTTTTACCGGTCAGCTGTTCAGGCTCATAAAATTTACGGATACCACTAAAGACATTACGCGGCTTATCTTCGCCCACATCTAAGGTGAATTGCAACAGCTTATCAGCACCTTCGACGTAATTACACTCTAAGACATGTGCGACTTTCATCTCAACTTTGGCAAAGTCTTCGATACCAATATGATCGGCTTGATAGTCGGCTTGTTCTGTACTGGCGTCAGTTTCTATCACCTGAGAAGTTGTATCAGCAGGCGCATCTGCTTGCGCCAATGAGGCTTTTGAATCTTCGACCATCGCCGCAATATCTTTTTCTTCGATACGCTGCATCAATGGTTTGAATTTATTGATTTTATGTCCGAGCAACCACTCATTACGACTGGCAAAGCTTAAGTCATCAATGTTTAAAAAGTCTTTGGCATTAGCGGTCAGTTCAGGCAATACAGGCGCTAGATACACCATCAATTGACGGAAAATATTAATCGCTACCGAGCAGACGTCTTGGACTTCTTGTTCGGTGCCTTCTTGTTTGGCGAGTGACCACGGTTTTTTCTCGTCGATATATTCATTGGCTTTATCAGCACACTGCATGATTAGGCGCATGGCACGAGAGAACTCACGGTTTTCATAAGCCACCGCAATTTCATCGCCCGTTTTGGTAATGTCTTCTAACAAGCGCGGCTCTGCACATACTTCTGTGAGCATACCATCGTATTTTTTCACCAAGAATCCAGCACTACGACTGGCGATATTGACCACTTTGCCGACCAAATCAGAGTTGACCTTTTGCATAAAGTCTTCTAAATCAAGATTGATATCCTCAACTTTGTCAGACAGTTTACTGGCAAAATAATAACGCAAGTATTCAGGATGTAGATGCTCCGCATACGTTTCGGCTTTAATAAAAGTACCGCGTGATTTACTCATTTTTTCGCCATTGACCATCAAAAAGCCATGCGCAAAGACGCCCGTTGGTGTACGGAATTCACTACCAGCAAGCATCGCTGGCCAAAATAGCGCATGAAAATAAACGATGTCTTTACCGATGAAGTGATAAACCTCGGTTTTATGCTCGTTTTCTTGTGCCCAATAACGGTCAAAATCGAGCGCATTTTCAGTGCCTGCGCGTTTATCGCATAGGTTTTTAAAGCTGGCCATATAGCCGACTGGCGCGTCTAGCCACACATAAAAATATTTGTCTGGCTCATCGCTTGGCGTATCTGGAATTTGAAAACCAAAGTAGGGTGCATCACGAGAGATATCCCAGCTGGTCAGCCCAGCATCAAACCATTCTTGGAGTTTATTGGCGACCGATACTTGTAGGCGGTTGTCACTATGGGTCCAGTCTTGTAAGAATTGCTCAAATTCAGGCAAGTCAAAGAAATAGTGCTTAGAGGTTTTGAGTACTGGTGTGGCATCAGATAGCGTTGAATGCGGGTCTTTAAGGTCGGTCGCATCATAGGTAGTACCGCACACCTCACAGTTGTCGCCATATTGGTCTGGCGCATCACATTCAGGGCAAGTGCCTTTGACAAAACGATCGGCCAAAAATAATTGCTTTTCAGGGTCAAATAGTTGCTCGACGTCTTTAGTGCTGATATGTCCAGCATTATTCAGACGACGATAAATCAGCTCAGAGAAATGCTTGTTTTCTTCTGAATGGGTGGTGTGATAATTATCAAAATTTATTAAAAATTTATCAAAATCAGCCTCATGCGAAGCTTTAACCGAGGCAATCTGTTCCTCTGGCGTCACACCATTGGCTTCTGCCTTGAGCATGATAGCCGTACCGTGTGCATCATCTGCGCAGACATAAGTGACCTGATGGCCTTGCGCTTTCATAGCACGCGCCCAAATGTCAGTCTGAATGTATTCTACAAGATGCCCCAAATGGATATAGCCATTGGCGTAGGGCAGCGCACTGGTTACTAGAATCTCACGCACTTTTATCACCTATATTTTTATATAAACGGGTTGGTTATCAAACGTCGCAAGCCATTTACGACCAGCAGACGCGATATTATCAATGCTAAAAAGGTCTAAAAACTTCTAAAAAAAGCAAAAATTCGAAAAGTGTGCCTATGATACCGTAATTCGGCTAAATTTGTGACATTCCTCAGTAATTAATCCGCTAATGACCTCTATATCGCGTATAGACTGTCATTGAATTATTAGCCGTAAGTCATAGGTTTTAGATGGATTTATTTGTCATAAAAAAGCCATGAAAAAACCCACCAAGCAATCGCTCAGTAGGTCTTCGTATCGTCAGTTTAAAATAAAAGAGATACATTTTTAGCACTGTATCGCTCTTAGATTTAACCCACTACGTTTTTGACTGATGCAATCGAATTAAAATGACCCAAACATCGTACCTAAAGTGATGACCGTCGCCACGGCGACCAGTGGAATCACCATGGTGACCATGGCCACGTTTAGATAAGACTGCTTATGGGTCAAACCACAGATAGCGAGTAGAGTAATGACCGCGCCACTGTGCGGCAGAGTATCTAAACCGCCAGCTGCCATCACGGCGACTCGGTGCATTAGCTCTGGATCGATACCAGCGTTTACTGCCATTCTTAGATAGTCTTCACCCAACGTTGATAGGGCGATACTCAAACCACCAGACGATGAGCCCGTAATACCAGCAAGCGTAGTCATCGCGACCGCTTCTGAGATGAGTGGATTGTCAGGATTGAGATTCAAAATACTGTCACGAATGAGAAGAAAGCCTGCCAATGAGGCGATCACCGCACCATAACCGACTTCTGATGCCGTATTAAAAATTGGCAACATGGAGTCATAAGTACCACGGTTGATGGTTTTTTGTAGGTTATTCCAATGACCAATACGTAGTACGATCAACACCACGCAAGCCACGACCAATGAAATGATAATCGACCACAGACCAAGCGAGCCGGCGATATTTAGGTCAGGAAACTGAGTTTGTAAGCCACTAAAATCCATTGATGGAAAGACAGCATAAGTCAGTAAGGCGTTTAAGCCGATGACCAGTACCAGCGGAATCATAGCAACGGTAAATGAGGTGTGATGCGTACTCAGCGTCTCAGACTCTTTCTTGATTGCCCCAACGCCGCCCACATCGCCTTCATCGTGCTGACCATAACCTTCGCCTGCTGCGTTGGCTTTTCTGGCTCGTGACTGCAACCATAACCAACCACCAATAAACATCACCGTACCGCCAATAATGCCTAAAATAGGCGCGGCAAAGACATTGGTATTGTAATAGGGAATCGGAATCGCATTTTGAATGGCTGGTGTGCCTGGCAACGCAGTCATGGTAAAGGTAAATGAGCCCAAAGCAATTGCTGCTGGTATCAAGCGTTTAGGAATATCAGCCGCCTTGAACAAGTCTTTGGCGATAGGGTAAATGGCAAACGCTACGACAAATAACGACACGCCGCCGTAGGTTAAAATGGCGCAGACTAAGATAACCGCTAAAATCGCTTTACTGGCACCGAGTTTTTCTACCACGGTTTTGGCAATGGCTGTCGCCGCCCCAGAGTCTGCCATCAAACGCCCAAATAGTGCGCCTAATAAGAAGATAGGGAAGAACTTGAGCAAGAAGCCACTCAATGCGCCCATAAAGATATCGGTATAGGCGGGAATGCTGCTTAAAAAGTCGCCTGACAATAATACCGCTAACATCGCCATAATCGGTGCCAAAATCAGCACGGAATAACCGCGATAAGCGAAGAACATCAATAGTAACAAAGTAATGATAATAGCGAATGTGCTAAACATGAGAGCCTCTCCTTGGCCGGTGTTAAATCGCGAATAATTAATGTTTGCTGCTACTGCTCAATAAAAGAATCTTATTCAACTGTGGTTGGTATTTTGATAACAAAAGGTGAATACGAAAGCGATATTAATATCGCTATTATCGAGTAGCGCAAGCACTAAGCACCGCTCCCATTTCCTTATGGTTATTCTCTAGTCGCTGCGAGAATAATATGTTAAGTTAGCATAAGTGTCTTTTATATGATATATCGATATAGAATGTATTAATATAAAATTAAAAGATAAAAGGGTGGCTAGATTACTGATAGTGAATTCAACATACCCCAACTTAAATAACAAAAATGAGACTTGCAAGGAGATAAGCATGAGTCAATCAAAAGTATATAGCAGTGCCGAAGAAGCCCTAAAAGGTGTTGTTAGTGATGGACAAACACTGGCTATCGGTGGTTTTGGGCTGTGCGGTATTCCAGAAGCGTTAATCACCGCGCTACGCGATAGTGGTGTGAAAAACTTAACCTGTATCAGTAATAACGCGGGTGTTGATGACTTTGGCTTAGGATTATTATTACAAACCCGCCAAATCAAAAAAATGATTTCCTCTTATGTCGGTGAAAATAAAGAATTTGAGCGTCAATACTTGGCGGGCGAGTTAGACGTGGAGCTGACCCCGCAAGGAACATTAGCCGAAAAGCTACGTTCAGGCGGCGCGGGTATTCCTGCATTCTACACCGCAACTGGCGTTGGGACACTCGTCGCTGAAGGCAAAGAAACCCGTGATTTTGACGGGCGCACCTATGTGCTTGAGCATTCATTACGTGCGGATGTGTCCTTGATTAAAGCGAGAAAGGCAGATAAATCGGGCAATTTAATTTTTAATAAAACTGCCCGTAACTTCAACCCAGACTGCGCGATGGCTGGTAAAGTGACTATCGTCGAAGTAGAAGAAATCGTCGAGAATGGCATGCTCGATCCTGATGAGATTCATTTGCCCGGTATCTTTGTTCAGCGCATCGTCTTGAATGATAACCCTGAAAAGCGTATCGAAAAAACCACGACTAAAGCAGTCGAAGGTGCTTAGGTAATGGTTTAAAGAAAATATTTTTAAAGTGTTAAATTAATAATAGAATATCGTAATACTATTCCTAAAAATTTGAGTAGCAAGGAAAACGAGTGAAAGTGCTACATTTAGTAGACTAAGTGAGTTTAACGCCGCTAATCATATTTTTTGGGGTAGTTATAAAAATAAGGAAATCACCATGGCATGGACAAGAGAACAGATGGCGCAGCGCGCCGCACAAGAACTACAAGACGGCTATTACGTAAATTTAGGAATAGGCTTGCCGACCCTAGTAGCAAACTACATTCCTGAAGGTGTGGATGTCTGGTTGCAGTCAGAAAACGGCCTATTAGGTATCGGTGAGTTTCCAACGGCAGAAAACGTCGATGCCGATTTGATTAATGCGGGCAAACAAACTGTAACGGCAGAGGCTGGCTCTAGTTATTTTAGTAGCTCAGAGTCGTTTGCGATGATTCGCGGCGGTCATGTCAATCTGGCAATATTGGGAGCGATGGAGGTCTCAGAGCAGGGCGATTTGGCTAACTGGATGATTCCTAAAAAGATGGTCAAAGGCATGGGTGGTGCGATGGATTTGGTCGCTGGCGTGCAGCGCGTCATTGTATTGATGGAGCAAGTCAACAAACACGGCGATCCAAAAATTCTTGCCAATTGTGAGTTGCCATTGACAGGCAAGGGCGTGGTCGACCGTATTATTACTGAACTTGCGGTATTAGATATCACTGATAAGGGATTGAAACTGGTAGAGTTGGCAGAAGGTGTGAGCTTTGACGAGCTGCAACAAAAAACACCAGTAACCATTATTCAATAGTTATAGTGGAGTCACTTTAAAAATGAGACAGTGCTATCGGTTACTCGATAAAATAATAAAGAGGATAAATCATGGCGACGCAACTACAACAGGATTTGACCGGTAAGGTCGCTCTAGTCACAGGCGCGGCAAGTGGCATCGGCCGCGATATTGCTGAAACTTATGCTAAAGCAGGCGCAGCGGTCGGTATTGCTGATATCAATATTGAAGCGGCGCAGCAAACCGTTGATGCTATTAAAGCTGCTGGTGGCAAAGCACTCGCGATTGCCATGGATGTCACTTCTGAGGCGGCAGTAAACGATGGTGTACAAAAACTGGTAGATAGTCTTGGTGGTATTGATATTCTCGTTTCCAATGCTGGGATTCAAATCATTGATCCGATTAATAAGATGGCTTTTGAGGATTGGAAAAAAATGCTTGCCATCCATTTAGATGGTGCGTTTTTGACCACCAAAGCCGCCGTGCAGTATATGTATGAAGGCGATAAAGGCGGTACAGTCATCTATATGGGCTCAGTACATTCGCATGAAGCGTCGCTATATAAAGCGCCTTATGTCACGGCCAAACACGGACTACTTGGACTGTGCCGTGTATTGGCAAAAGAAGGCGCTGAACATAATGTGCGCGCGCATGTGGTCTGTCCAGGTTTTGTCAAAACACCTTTGGTTGAAAAACAAATCCCGCAACAAGCTGCCGAAAAAGGCATTAGTGAAGAGTCCGTGGTTAATGACATTATGCTAGCCAATACCGTCGACAAAGAATTCACCACCGTGGATGATATTGCTCAACTGGCTTTGTTTTTAGCGGCTTTCCCAAGTAATGTCTTTACTGGACAATCTATCGTTGCCAGTCACGGCTGGTTCATGAATTAGCGCGGCGTCTTTCATGTTTTTGATGGTTTTAACAAGCTTTTCATTGGTTTACTGTTTATTAAGCAGCTAAAAAAAGCCTAAAGCTTGATAAAAAAAGATCAATCCAGTAGGATTTAGCTTTATATTAACCTGAGCCAATAGTATTGGCTCTTTTTTGTGAGCGCTTGCTGCATTGTTTCGGGCGCACGGAGTAACATAATGACTAATGAAGATCTTGCGTTGAGTTTTGCAGCGAAACTAAGCCGTGCTATCGAACAACAGCATTTTGAGCAAGCTGTTAACGATGTTCAGACGCTACGTCCTATCGATATCGCCGATATAATCGCACTTATTGAGCCTAAATTGGCATGGCAGTTATTGGAGCATCTGCCCAATCGTTCGACGATATTTGCCTATTTAGACGCTGATATTCAGGTGGCGCTGGCTTATGTTTTCCCGCGAGCAGTGTTAGCAAAGATAGTAGGAGAGATGCCATCGGATGAGCGGGCGGACTTATATAAGCGTCTTAGTCAAGACCAACGTGATGTATTATTACCCGCCTTAGCCCAAGCGAAGCGTGAAGATATTCGCAGGTTGGCTTCGTATGCAGAGCGTACTGCTGGGGCTTTAATGAGCTCAGACTATGCAACGTTAGGCGCTGAGATGAATGTTGCTGAGGCATTAGCCGCGCTGCGATTAGAGGCTCCGGATGCCGAAACTATTTATCATGCCTATGTGATTGACGATAACCGTAAGCTACTAGGTGTGGTGTCATTAAGAGTGCTTATCTTAGCATCGCCTGAACAATTAATTAATGACATCATGGTCAGCTCTGTCATATCTTGTGATGTGAACGACGATCAGGAAGACGTCGCTAAAATGGTTGCGCGTTATGACTTAATTTCTTTGCCAATTACCGATGCAAGTGGAGCATTGGTCGGTATTGTCACCCACGATGATGCGATGGATGTGGCCAGCGATGAGGCTACCGATGACTTTCATAAGTCAGGTGGTGTCACGACGATGGTCGGTCGCTTAAAAGATGTCAGTATTACCGTCCTATATCGTAAGCGGGTTTTTTGGCTGGTATTTTTAGTATTTGGTAACTTACTCTCAGGGCTGAGTATTGCCAATTTTGAAGACGTCATTGCCGCCAATTTAGTATTGGTATTCTTCTTGCCTCTATTGGTTGATAGTGGTGGTAATGCCGGTTCGCAGTCGGCAACCTTGATGGTGCGTGCACTAGCAACGGGTGATGTGGTCATGCGTGACTGGTTCTCGCTACTAGGCCGAGAAGCATTGGTTGCCTTATTGCTGGGTGGTACGATGGCAGTCGCTATTGCTCTTATCGGTTATGTTCGCGGTGATGCAACAGTATCTATGGTACTGGCATTAAGTATGGTTTGTGTGGTCATGATTGGTAGTGTGATTGGCATGAGTCTACCTTTTGTACTCAGTAAGGTGGGTTTTGACCCTGCCACTGCTAGTGCGCCTTTGATAACTTCGATAAGTGATGCTTCAGGCGTGCTTATTTACTTATTCATTGCGTCAAAGTTTTTACCGATAGGTTAGTTTTTACTTTATTCTGTCTAACAAAATACTTCTAACGCTTAGCAGCGTCTTTGAGCCTCAGACCTACTGACAGTGTGGTTTTTTTATACCTCTCATTGAGCTACACTGTATATATATAAACCGTTTGGTTTAAATGTATTTAAAATACTTGTTTTCGTTAAAATGTTAGTTGAAAACATATTCTTTATATTTGCCAGACTTAATCATTAAGAGAGGTAGCCATGTTTAACTTTATAAAAAAAAGAGCAGCTTCGAAACCTGAGACTCCAGAGCAGCAAGCCGCACTTGATAGCGCCGTTGATAGGGTTTTGTTAGGTTATCATGTGGGTACGACCAGTATTGCTACCATGGTAACAGGGCTTGAACGCACGGGTGACCAGTTGACTTTAGATTTGCGCCTGCCACAAGACAGTAACCCTGAGACGATCCAACAAGAGCTTGGGCACCTATTGCACCCGCATGGCATCAAGGCCATTCATATGAATGTACGTCTGCCTGCTCCAGAAAAAGGTGCAGGCTCGAGCTTACCAAAGCAGATACCAAAGACCACCAATGCGATGGACAGTCAAAATCAATCGTCGGTAAATGCTAATAGTAAAACTACGGATGCTGAACCGCCAATTACCAAACCTGCACCGACCCAAGCATCACTAACGTCACATCCGCGTATCCGTCATATTATTGTTGTCGCATCTGGCAAAGGTGGTGTCGGTAAATCAACCACGACTGTCAATATTGCTTTGGCATTACAAAAGCTGGGCAACCGTGTTGGTGTGCTGGATGCGGATATTTACGGCCCCAGTATGCCGACAATGCTAGGTGTGGCCAGTGTAAAGCCTGAGCTAGAAAATGAGCAGTTTGTTCCTATCAATGCCCACGGTATGGCGATGTTGTCGATTGGTAGTCTACTGGATGGTGATAATACGCCTGTCGCGTGGCGTGGACCAAAAGCCACTGGTGCGTTGATGCAGCTGTACAACCAAACCAACTGGCCGCAGCTAGATTATTTAGTGATTGATATGCCGCCAGGTACTGGTGATATTCAATTGACGCTGGCACAGCGTATTCCAGTCACGGGTGCGGTGATTGTAACCACACCGCAGCATATTGCGCTACTGGATGCCCAAAAAGGTATCGAGATGTTCAACAAAACCAACATTCCAGTGTTGGGCGTTGTTGAAAATATGGCGCTACATACTTGTAGTAATTGCAACCATATCGAAGCCATCTTTGGTACAGGCGGCGGCGAGAAAATCGCTGAACAATATCATGTGCCACTGTTGGGACAACTGCCACTGGCCAGTGGTATTGGTGCGCAAGTGGATAAAGGTGAACCAAGCGTCTTAGCGGATGATGAGTTTGCACCATATTATCTTAGCATTGCCAAAAATATCGAAACCAATATCAGTAAGTTTGCCAAGCCGGTCGATGATAAGCGTATTTTCTGATAAATAAAAATCCTGTTGAAATGACAGGATCAACCTTGAAAGTATTGAGATTTCATTAAACAGAAGCGGATGAGGAAATCTATCGTTATCCGTTAATGAGTGGCCATCAAGGAACGGTGGCTACTTAAATTATATTTGGCCAGGATGCCATGACGATGAAGCAAGATTATAAAAAATCGCTGGTTAGCTTTCAACCCGTTGCGCTTGACCAACTTATTCAAAACGGTCAGCCTAGTTTTGGCGTCTTTTCTCAAGTCAAAGATATCAATTACCTAGATTACTACAGCCATCTTATTTCACAAAAATCACTGCCCAATTGGCGTAAAGAACTAAAAGCCAATCAGTTCTGCTTTATCCAAATTATCGAGTCGCCTTATCGAATTTGTTTGGCGCTTGCTACAATTAAGCTGGCAACCAGTGCGTTTGTTTACCTTTATAATGACAATACTGAGCAGCTAGAGATTTGTGAAGCATTGCAACCTTTGACACGCCATACAGTTTTGGAAGGTGATTGCTATCAAGGAAAAATGGCGTTTACTCACTCAAAACTGACATTAACATTAGATTTTACTCCTAAACAAGTTAACGTAGCATTAGACAGCCAGTATATTGCTGTAAATACCATGCTTACGCGTCAAGATCAGCCATTAGCAGTCTGCACACCGACTGGCAGGCGTGGCTGGACGTTCACTCAAAAAGAGCCGTTCACAGCGATAACTGGTCACCTATCAATCAAAGCCGACTCACGATTTAATGTGGGTGCTCCTAGTACGCCTCCCAAGCAAATAGACTTTACCGATACGACTATCGCCAATCTGGATTGGACGCTAGGCTATATGCGTCATGAGACCAATTGGTTTTGGAGCTGTATCAACAGTTATTTACCAGACGGTAGTCACTTTGCCCTAAATCTAGCGATGGGTGTCAATGAGACAGGCGCCAGTGAAAATGCTTGCTGGCTTGATGGGCAAATATTTTATTTACCACCAGTGATGTTTGCTCGTGATGGATTAAGTATATCACCCGACCAGCAAGATTTAGTGCCTAAGAGAGTGCCTAAGAATACAGTCATTAGCAGTCAGAAGCCTTGGCGTATCTATCATCAAAACCTAGGCTGGAGTCATGTCGATATCGATTTAACCTTTACGCCTATCCGCAGTTATAAAAAGACCGATAATTTTGGTGTCATTGCCAGTATTTTTGAGCAATGGATTGGTGAGTATAGCGGTGAGATTCGTATCAAAGATAAGGTGATTAAGCTTAACAAAGTAATCGGGTTGGCAGAAGACCATTTTGCTAAATGGTAGCGTAGCAAAATATATAGTGATGATAAGTGGGTTCTCGAACGTATTAACTTTAAAGTCGCTAATGCTCTATAAATCGCGCTATCAATTCCGTATAATCGTCGCTATCAAAATACCATTCAAGTTATAACCTCTATTTTATATCTGCTAAGGAACAACAATGTCTATCAAATCTGACCGCTGGATTCGTAAAATGGCTGAAGAGCATGGCATGATTGAGCCATATGAGCCAGGTCAAGTGCGCTTTAATGATGCTGGCGAACGTTTGGTGAGCTACGGCACCTCAAGCTACGGTTATGATGTGCGCTGTGCCCCTGAGTTTAAAGTTTTTACCAACGTGCATTCAGTGGTCGTTGATCCAAAGAACTTCGATGAAAAAAGCTTTATCGATATCATCGGTGACGAATGTATCATTCCGCCAAACTCATTTGCCTTAGCGCGTACGATGGAGTATTTTCGCATTCCACGTGACGTATTGACGATTTGCCTTGGCAAATCTACTTATGCGCGTTGCGGTATCATCGTCAACGTGACGCCGCTTGAGCCTGAATGGGAAGGGCATGTGACTTTAGAATTTAGTAATACCACCAATTTACCAGCGCGTATTTATGCGGGTGAAGGCGTGGCACAAATGCTGTTTTTCCAAAGCGATGCCGATGATGTTTGTGAGACCAGTTATAAAGACCGCGGCGGTAAATACCAAGGACAAAAAGGGGTGACGTTGCCTAGAACTTGATGCTCTACATTCTACTGAACACGTAAGGCGATGAACCTGCTAGATTAGCAATAAAAAAAGCTGGACGTATTAAGTACGCCCAGCTTTTTTATGCGGTAAGTTCTGTTATTTTAAAACCTTTAAACCTGCTTTGTTATCGCGTTTAGGCTTAGGTGAGGCAGTGGGGCTCTTATCAGTAGTTACTGTCGAATCTTCTTCTGGTTGATAGCCTTCATACTCTTTTGGATCAAAAAACATGCCTTGCGAATTTTCTTTTGCATAGATACCCATTACCGCAGTTAGTGGCACCCAAATATCTTGTGACACCCCACCAAAACGCGCACTAAAGTAAATGTAATCATTTTCCATACTCATATTACCAGTCGCACGGCTGGCGATATTTAGCACGATACGTCCATCTTGTACGTGTTCTCTTGGAATCTGTACATTTTCAGCGGTGGCATCAACCATTAGATACGGGGTAAGCGCATTGTCTTCTATCCATTGATATAGCGCGCGCACCATGTAGGGACGGGTTGGGGTAATAGATATGAGTTCACTCATCTAATGATTTCCTATACTAATGAATTGTAATAATTTAAAGATATTTTTTCAGTGCTTCGTTAGCTGTTATCTATAAGCGACACTTAGCTCCTATTTTCTTGTCATCTATCTTAAGACAGCGGTCAGGCATTGTCTAGGGCGCATCCTCATTTTGAAAGTGGTGATAAAAATGAGATAAATTGTAGCCAAACAAGGAAAATAGTACAGATAATATTGAGATGTGAGCAAGCTATTTGACGCAGTTTGGCAAAGATTTAGTCGTTTTTAGCCTATTTAAGGTTTAATGCTTAGGTTAAGAACATGTCCTAATTAACGCACACTTTTTTGAAAGCTTTTACGCTCAAAGACTCGCGTTTGATAGTCAAACAACGGGCGGCTAATAGCACGCGGTAGCTCGATACCCATTTCTTCAAGACGCCATAATAGAGGGGCTAAAAGCACATCACACCAGCCAAATTCATCTGCCATAAAATAAGGCTTATGCGCAAATAGGGGTGACAAAGTAATTAATGAATCAGTTAGCTGCTTTTTAGCGATGGCAGCTTGTGCTTTGTTAAAGCTGTCTGGATGCATCAATAAGCGTTTGCCCAACACCAACCAATCATGCTGAATACGCCAAGCCAATTGCCGAAATTGTGCACGCTCTTGCGGTGTATCAGGGAGCAATTTATTAGCGTGGTAACGCTCCTCTAAGTACTCAAAGATGACGTTGGTCTCATAGAGCGCAATCTCGCGCTGCTGCAGGACAGGTAAGGTGTGGTAGGGGTTTAGCTCAGTCAAGTCTTCAGGACGCTCAGAGTGCAGCCGTGACAAATAATAAGCCAGCTTTTTTTCTTCAAGTAATAGGCGTACCACATGACTGTCGTAGCCGTCATCAGCGTATAAAATTAGCTGACTACTTGGAATGTCATTCGCATCAATCATGAAAGCCTAATGTTAACAGTAAAGGCTGTTATCGTAAACAAAGTCGCACTGTTTATCAAGGCAACGTACGTAAACATTGCGTATGAGCCTGCTATCCAGCTAATGATTTATAACCATAGCGCGTGGCTATTAACGTGTCGATTTTATTTCGAACTGCCTATATAAAAATATCAAAGACATAAAAAAGGCACTACCGAAGTAGTGCCTAATCTTAGAATCAATTTCTGGGTTTTTATCGTCTGTTTATTTTACATCTTTCCAGAATTCTTTATTCAATAAATAAACTGGAATTAATAAAACGAGCAAGAATAAAATAACAAAGAAACCAATTACTTGACGGTCATGGCGAACAGGTTCTGCCATCCACGCCATAAAGTTAACCAAGTCACCGACTTCAGATTCAAACTCTTCTTGACTGAGCTCTTCTTGCATATTATGCAAGACATGCGGCATAGCAGCATTGGCAAGCACTAAGTTATTAGCGCCCCAAGGACGGCTTGGATCTTCATAGAATGACAATAGGTAGGTATAAACCCAGTCATCACCACGTAGCCTAGTCTCAAGCGATAAGTCTGGTGGCGCTGCACCAAACCATGATGCTTGTACTTCTTGGTCAATCTCAGCATTGATATGATCACCAATTTGATCGGTGGTCACCATCAGATACTTTTCAACCAGTTCAGGTGGTATCTCTAAGTCTTTAGCAATGCGCGAATGGCGAACGTACTGTGCTGAGTGACAACCTGCGCAGTAGTTCATAAACGTCTTCGCACCGTTTTGTAGCGATCCCTTATTGGTAAAATCAATAGGAGCGCTGCTACAAGCCAGATTTTCTACAACACCATCAGCATTGGTAAAAGTACCGCAATCAGCTGCCATCGACGTACCAGCAGTCAAGGTTAATGCCGCGCCTAAGCCTAGACCAGCTAGGGATTTAATTAGCGTGCTCATTAGTGACCTCCGGTAACGCGTTCTGGTGGCTGTTTACACTTCTCAATAGCCGTGTAGAATGGCATTAATAAGAAAAACAAGAAATACAAGACAGTAAATATACGTGCCAAAATAGTTGATGTTGGCGTCGCTGGTGTCGCACCTAAATAACCCAATACTACAAAGCTAATAGCAAAGATAACCAGTGCAATCTTAGATAAAATACCTTTGTAACGTATAGAGCGTACAGGTGATCTATCGAGCCATGGAATCAAGAACAGTACGGCAATCGCACCACCCATTGCAATCACACCACCCAGCTTATCAGGAACCGCACGTAAGATGGCATAGAAAGGGGTGTAATACCATACTGGCGCAATATGTGCTGGCGTTTTCAGTGAGTTTGCTGTCTCAAAGTTTGGTGGCTCAAGGAAGAAACCGCCGCCTTCTGGGAAGAAGAACACCACTGCAAAGAACAAGATAAAGAACACTACAATACCAACCATGTCATGCACAGTATAGTACGGATGGAATTCGATACCGTCTAATGGTACACCGTTTTTATCTTTTAGCTTCTTAATGTCAACACCATCAGGGTTGTTCGAACCCACGTGATGTAGCGCCACTAAATGCATAAACACTAAGCCGACCAGAACTAACGGAATCGCCACGACGTGTAAGGCAAAGAAACGGTTTAGGGTGATACCAGAAATGATGTAATCACCACGTACCCATTCAGCAAGACCGTCACCAATGACTGGTAGCGCTGCAGGTAGGTTTAAGATAACCTGTGCACCCCAGAATGACATGTTGCCCCAAGGCAGTAGATAACCGAAGAAACCTTCTGCCATCAACGCTAAGTAAATACCCATACCGATGAGCCAAATAAGCTCACGTGGTTTTTGGTATGAACCATATAGCAAGGCGCGGAACATATGCAGATAGACCACCACGAAGAACGCAGATGCGCCAGTCGAGTGCATATAACGAATGAGCCAGCCGCCTTTGACATCACGCATGATGTACTCAACAGAAGCAAACGCTCCTTCGGCGCTCGGGTTGTACATCATCGTCAGCCAAATACCAGTGACTAACTGGTTGACCAATACCACCATTGATAATACGCCAAAGAAGTACCAAAAATTAAAGTTTTTTGGTGCATAGTACTTTGACATATGGTATTCATAGGTTTCAGTCGCTGGAAAGCGCGCGTCCACCCAATGCATTAACTTTTTACCCATGCTCATATTAAGCCTCCCCAATCGTCAAGATGGTACCATCCATATTGTAATCTGGGACAGGTAAGTTAAGCGGTGCAGGAACGCCACTATAGACGCGACCTGCCAAGTCATACTTAGAACCGTGACAGGGGCAGAAAAATCCGCCATACCAATCATTACCACCCAAGTCAGCCGCGCCCACATCAGGACGGTAGTTTGGTGCACAGCCTAAATGTGTACAGACGCCTTCTACGACCAAGATTTCTGGTGAAATAGAGCGTTCTGGGTTTTTGCAATATTCAGGTTGCAATGATTCGCTAGAATCAGGGTCCGACAGTAAAGGTTTTACCGACTCTAAGGTCGTTAGCATATCTTCTGTGCGTTTGACGACAAAGATGGGTTTACCGCGGTATTTGACAACGATCATCTGTCCTGCATCGATAGAACCAATATCTTGGGTCACTGCAGCCCCTGCAGCCTCAGCTTTAGCGCTTGGGTACCAAGAACGGACAAAAGGTGTTGCCACAGCAGCTACCCCAGCTGCACCAATTGCGGCAGTTGAGGCAATAAGAACTCTACGGCGTTGTACATTAACGCCTTCGGCTTGGCTCATTAATACTTCCTCCAGGTGAATGAAATGGGATTATCCCACACTGGGTTTGTGGCTTAGAAAATATACAATATCAAGCCACTTTAGCTGTGCCTAATTTTGCTAATTGTTGCTATTCTAAGCTATTTCGGTGATAAAATAAATTATTGCGTTAAAAATAAAGCAACCTTAATAGAACATACTCTAAGGTTGAACATGACAATCAAGTCAAAACAGCTGTATTATCAATGTCTAACATCAGTTTCTGTATTAAAGATAGTAAATTTTATGACCTTATAATTAATAAGGATATTCAGCAATAGCGAATGATACTTGAAATTAAGGTAATGTTCACTAACTTTCAGTATCTAACCGCTTTGTAAGTCGCTGTAAATCCATAAACATTACTTCAAACTGCAAAGTAGTGTTTACTTCATGTCTTTTAAAACTGAGTCAAATCACTAACTGCTTATAAAAAAATTAAAATACGGTAACGATGTTATCAAGATAAAGGCTCACTGTTTGATTTTAGCCTTCGAGCGTGCTCCAGCGTTCAAGCTTGTTCATCATCTCTTCTTCAATCGTCAATAAACGCTCACTAGCAGCAGTAGCCGCGTCTATATCTTGGGTAAACCATGAGCCGTCAGCGAGTTTTTCTTCTAGTTGCGTTTGTTCTGTTTCTAACGCTGCGATTTCTTTTGGTAAATTATCGAGTTCGCGTTGCTCGTTATAATTCAGCTTTTGCACTGTTTTACTAGGCTTCGCTGTTACTGGTTTGTTAGCGCCTTTACTACTTGTGGCGTTATTAACAGGTGCTTTGGCCGCCTTTGCTGCTTCCTCACGGTTTTTTTGCACCAAATACTCTTGATAGCCACCGACGTACTCTTTGACGATGCCTTTACCGTCTGCATCGGTATCGAACACCCAAGTAGAGGTGACGACATTGTCCATAAACGAGCGGTCATGGCTGATAAGTAATATCGTACCGTTAAAGCTACTGACAGATTCTTCTAATAGCTCAAGTGTCGCCATATCCAAATCGTTGGTTGGCTCATCGAGTACCAGAATGTTAGCAGGCTTTAATAGTTGCTTGGCAATGAGGACGCGGTTACGCTCGCCCCCTGACAATGCCTTGACGGGCGTACGTGCACGCTCTGGGGCAAACAAGAAATCTTGCAAATAGCTCATAATGTGTGTCTTACGACCACCGACATCGACGAAGTCTGAGCCTTCTGAGACGTTTTGCGCCACACTGGCTTCTAGATCTAACTGATCACGCAGCTGATCAAAGAAAGCGATTTTTAGGTTAGTGCCAAGCTCAACGTTACCGGTCTTGATCACATCATCGTCTGACATATCGAGTAGGGCTTTGATAAGGGTAGTTTTACCAGCACCGTTGGGACCGACGATACCAATTTTGTCGCCGCGCATAATCGTGGTGCTAAAGTCATCTACGAGCACATGGTCATCGTACTGTAGGTGTAGATTTTTAACTTTACAGACCAGCTTGCCGCTTTTCTCGCCTTGACCCATGGTAATATTGACATTACCGACTTGCTCACGGCGCTCACTACGCTCTTCGCGTAGTGCTTTTAGCTCACGCACGCGACCTTCGTTACGGGTACGACGCGCTTTGATACCTTGGCGAATCCACACTTCCTCTTGCGCCAGTTTTTTATCAAAGTTGGCATTGTTCTTTTCTTCAGCCAATAATTGCTGTTCTTTTAGCTCTTGATAGCGTGCGTAACCTTTTGCGCCTTGGGTGACGTCATAGCTGGTTAACTGACCGCGATCTAGCTCAACGATACGGGTAGCAAGCTTATTTACAAACGCTCTATCATGGGTGACAAATAACAAGGTCAAACCCTGCCAGTCTAATAAAAAGCGCTCTAACCATTCGATGCTTTCAACGTCCAAATGGTTGGTCGGCTCATCAAGTAGTAGCACGTCAGGCTTAGTGACCAAAGAGCGCGCCAATAACACACGGCGCTTACGACCACCAGATAATGATGATAAGTCATCTTCTGGATCCAGACCCATCGTGGTAATCAGACGGGTGGCATCACGTTCTAAATCCCAGCCATGGACGGCATCGATATCATGTTGCAGCGTTGCCATATGCTCGCAGGCATCCATATCACCGTTGGCGCATAGGTCGACTTGCTTATTATAGTTAATCAGCAAATCAGCGGTGCGGCGGCTACCACCCATGACGATATCTAAAATACGTCCACTGGTTTCAGGAACATCTTGCTCGAGCATCGCCACGCGCATACTGCTGTTGGTGATAATTTCACCGCTGTCAGGCTGTAATGTGCCATTAATCAGCTTAAATAAGGTGGATTTACCTTCGCCATTGCGACCAATTAAACACACGCGTTCACCAGCATTGATCGAAAAATCAATGCCATCAAGAACTGGAGCGACGCCAAAGGCTAGATGAATATCTTTTAAATGTATCAGTGCCATAGAGTATCTTAAGCTTATATAATAGTGAGGTAAGGGGTTGTTGCAAAATTGCCAGCAGTATAACATGCCACCACGTGACTGTAGTGCGTGTAAATGGTTTTATCCATACTATTTATAGATTTTATAATGATTGTATTTACCACAACGTAGAGAAGAATATGAGCCAATCCAACGATCAAGACAGCGTTTCGACTGCGCACGCAGACTTACAAACCCAACAAGTCATTGAGTTACAAATGAGTATGGCGCATTTAGAGATGACCGTAGAGCGACTTGATACCGTCATTGCGCGGCAAGATAAAGATATTCAGACACTGCAACGCCAGTTGCAGCTACTTTATGAACAAGTTGAAAATCAAGATACAGAAAGCGGTATCGCCCCTTTTGATGTGATGGCAGACAGACCGCCGCATTATTGATAGGTAATGAAAAATAAAGCCGTTTTATTTGAATCTAGGTAAAATAATATCCACATTTAAACATAAAGGTACTGTCTGGTGACTGTTTAGTCATAAATGCGAAATAATGTGTTTTTGCAGTTGTTTTACTGTGCGAAAATCTTTACTATCCTCCACCTCGGATACTGCTTGCTTAGCGAACATAGGCATAGCAGTAAAACAATGCGGATGTTTGGAGATATATAATGCGCGCAACTTTTCATTTAAAAACTCTCACAGTTGCTGTTGCAGCTCTTTCTATTGCTAGCGTCGCTAGTGCTGCTGGTCTTGATCGCTCAGGCCAAGATATCACCGCATTCTTACAAGACGGCTTATATGCTGAAGCTGTTTACACTTACATCGATGGCGACGTTAGTGGTCACGATAATGCTTATGTTGGTAATGATAAAAACGCGTATCAACAAGGTAATAAAGTTGATGACGTTGCCGAATCTTATGACTTTTTCCGTTATGGTGTAAAAGCAGATATCAACGACACGTTTAGCGTTGGTATCTTATATGACGAGCCATTTGGTGCGGCGGCTGACTATAGTGGTGATAACAACTTTGTAGCGCAAGGTGATCTTGAAGCTTCTATTAATGCCATTTCAGGCGGTGCCGCTAGCAGTAAAGCAGACGCTGGTGAAAAGATTGGTCAGTTGACCCAAGGTGCCCAGCAAGCAGGCGGTTTGGCGGCAGATTTAGCAGAACAAGCGCAAGCTGCTACCACACCGCAAGCGGCTAAAGAACTTGCTGCTCAAGCGCAAGCGGCAAAAGAAAAAGCAGAAACGCTGGCAGGTCAAGCCCAATCGCTTGGTGCCGCAGTTGCTGCAGCCGAAGCAGAGCTTGCTACTAAAGGCGAAAGTACCAACGTTGAAGTACGCAGTGAAAGTATCACGGGTATCGTTGGGATGAAGTTTGGCCAAGACAAAAACTTCCAAGTCTATGGTGGTCCAGTAGCACAACAAATTCAGGCCGACGTAAAATTACGTGGTACTGCTTATGGCCCTGCGACTGGTTACACAGCCCATATCAGCCGTGATCAAGACTATGGTTGGTTAGCAGGCGCCTCTTATAGCAAGCCTGAAATTGCGCTAAAAGCTGCTTTGACTTATCGTTCTGAGATTGACCACAGTTTAAATATTGATGAGACATATCCTGTGGCGGGCGCACTGGGTAAAGAACCAGTACAGGGTAATAAGATTGATATCACCACGCCTAAGTCAGTAAACTTTGATTTCCAAACCGGTATCAACCCAACCACGCTAGCAACAGCAAAAGTACGCTGGGTACCGTGGAGTGATTTTGCAATCGTACCACCGCTATATAACGAAGTCAGCAAAAACGCGACCAAAGATGACACTGGTTTGCCGTTGGTAAGCTATGATAAAGATCAGTGGTTAGTAGAGTTAGGTCTTGCTAAACGTTTGACGCCAGCGTTAGCAGTGACTGGTAATATCGGCTGGGACAGTGGTGCTGGTGATCCAGTAACGTCACTAGGTCCTATTGAAGGCTACTATAGCGCGGGTCTTGGTGCTAAATATAACGTCACTGAAAACTGGGCAGTCTCTGCTGGTGGTAAATACCTATGGTTCGGTGATGCTAAAGGCCAAATCCCAACCAAAAATATCGTTAGTAACTTTGAAGACAACGACGGTTTTGCTCTTGGTGTAAAGCTTTCTTATCAAGCGAAGTAATACTGGCTATCATTTTAATACCAAACCCAAAAAGTACGATTAGCTGTGTCAAACTTGTTTAGTCTACAATGCGTAGCACTTACATTCGTTTTCCTTGCTACTCTAATTTTTGTGAATGGTATGACTATACTTTTAAGTTGATGAATGAGTAGCAAAAAGCGATCCTTAGGGGTCGCTTTTTTGTGCGTACTATAAATTAAAAATGTACTCATATATCTGTTTTATGTGTCTTATATTGCTCGGGTCAAGTTGATTATTATTGGATATAAGTTGGGTAATAAAGTATGGTAATCAGTATGAACACTTAATAACGTAAACTATTGTTTATCAAAGATATTTTTGACGACTTTATAATAAAATTATTGATAATAAATAAAGTGTTTTAACTGTTGTTTTAGTGTTAAAAAGTCATTACTATTCATCTTAGGACGTCGTTTACATAGTCTTATGTTTTAAGCAACAAAGCTAAACATTGATGATGAAGACGATTAAACAACGAGGATGTTTGGAGATACACAATGCGCGCTACTTTTCATGTAAAAGCTCTTGTCGTAGCAATCGCTACTCTTTCTGTCGCTAGCATGACTAATGCTGCTGGTCTTGATCGCTCAGGTCAAGATGTCACTGCATTCTTACAAGATGGTACCTACGCTGAAGCCGTCTATACCTATATCGATGCCGATGTTAGTGGTGTTGATAATAACGGCAATGACACAGGTGATGTTGCCGAATCTTACGACTTCTTCCGTTATGGCGTAAAAACAGATATTAACGATACTTTTAGTATCGGTGTGTTATACGACGAACCATTTGGCGCTGCTGCTGCCTATAATGGCGATAATAATTTTACTGGCGCTCCAACTGAAGCAATTGATGATCTTATTGCCACACAACTAGACGGAAAAGTGCCAGGGCAAACAATTACTAGCGCTGAAGGTTTAGATACTTATGTTGAGTCTATTCAAGATGATCTCGCAGCAGGTAGAGAACAGGTTAAACAAGCTGAAGCAGCCATTGCAGCAAACCCAGCACTCGAACCCGCTCTACGTCCAACAATTGAGGCTGGTAAAGCACAAATTGCGGCTGGTGAAGAACAGCTAGCTCCCTTAGAAGGACTAAACGGTTATGCTGCTAGTCAGCTTGCCAATACCGAAGGCACAAATGTAGAAGTGCGCTCTGAAAGTATCACCGCGATTCTAGGTGCCAAGTTTGGTGCTAATAAAGAGTTTCAAGTTTATGGCGGTCCAGTCGCTCAGCGCATTCAAGCAGATGTAAAATTACGCGGCAGTGCATACGGACCTGCCACAGGTTACACCTCGCATATCAGTCCTGATCAAGATTATGGTTATTTAGCAGGTATCTCTTATAGCAAGCCTGAAATTGCTTTAAAAGCAGCTTTGACCTATCGTTCAGAGATTGATCATAATATGAAGATCGCTGAATCCTATCCATTAGCAGGTTTATTAGCGGGTGATCCAGCTGCCGCAAATCAAGCGACTTCCATGGAAATCACTACCCCAAAATCAGTAAACTTTGACTTCCAAACAGGTATTAACCCCACCACTTTAGCCACGGCAAAAGTTCGCTGGGTACCATGGGGTGACTTTGCAATTGTACCACCGCTGTATAACGAAATTAGCAAAAACGCGACCCAAGATGATACCGGCCTTCCATTAGTGGATTATGATGATGATCAGTGGCAAGTAGAGCTTGGTCTTGCCAAGCGTCTAGCACCAGCTTTAGCGGTAAGTGGTACAGTGGGTTGGGATAGTGGTGCAGGTGATCCAACGACATCATTAGGACCTATCGATGGCTACTATAGTGTGGGTTTGGGGGCAAAATATAATGTCACTGAAAACTGGGCAGTATCAGCCGGTGGTAAATACTTATGGTTCGGTGATGCTAAAGGTCAATTACCGACTAAGCAGATCGTAGGTGATTTCCAAGATAATGATGGCTATATTCTTGGTGTGAAACTCTCTTATCAAGATATCAAGTAGTAAGAGAGTACCGAACAGTCAGTGAACAACTGTTGTTATTTTAAGTTTGTATATATAATAAAAAAAGCAGCCTATCATAGGCTGCTTTTTTTTCGTTTAAAGTATATATAGAAAAAATAATGTTAATAATCAGGTATTTATGTCAGTTCTTATAATAAAAAAATGCTTAATCCAGTCTAGTTAGTAGCAAGATATCACCCATCACCATCCTTATAGTAATAGCTAACTTAACATAAATCTGTCTTCTCAAAACCGTAAAGGGTGTTGCTATAGTGGCAAACTTTAATTATGATATTGAAATCAGTTACGTTGTCTTACATAGCGGTAATGTCTGATAACAATGAAAGTAAGGTCGCGTAAGCGATGATTACATTCAATAGTTAAGTCGTTTGGCAAAGGATTGCACTGCAGCAGCTTCAGTTGTTATGACAAATTGTAGTAACTAAGCTATTTGCCAGTTTTTTTATTCATGGAGGATGTCACGTGTCGCAAAATTTCCCTATTTCTAAGCTCACTCTAGCCCTTATCACCCTATCTGCTGCATCACTAACACAAGCCGCTGGCCTCGATCGTTCAGGCCAAGAAATCAAAGGCTTCTTTAACCCTGGTACTTATGCCGAAGTTGATTTTGCTTATATCGATACTGATGTTTCAGCACATGACAATGCCGGTGCTATCGTTACCCCAACTGACGAGATTCGTAATGGTATCACTTCTACAGAAGCGGCTTACGAAAAAGGTGTGTCAACTGGCAACGCTACTCCAGATTCCTATAGTTTTATGCGCTACGGGGTAAAAACTGACATTAATGAAAATTTCAGTATCGGTGTGTTTTATGACGAGCCTTTTGGTGCAGAAGTAGAATACTCTGGGGATAATGCTTTTGTTTCTCAAGCAGGCAAAGATACCATTGCTGACTCATCGTCAGGGACATCTGTTCCTAATGAAGTCATCAACCCTTCAGTATTAGATCCAGACTATGACAAAAACACCAACGTCAGTGTGCATACGGAAACGTGGACAGGGCTGCTTGGTTACAAAGCTAATGGCTTCCAAGTATATGGTGGTCCAGTGATGCAAAAAGTGAAAGCAGATGTGCATCTGCGAGGTCAGGCATACGGCCCATTGACAGGCTATGATGCCAATGTAAACCCTGACACTGACTACGGTTGGGTAGCGGGTTTAGCCTATAGTAAACCTGAAATTGCCTTAAATGCGGCACTAACTTATCGCTCAGAAATTAAGCATAAAACCCCAGTGGGCGAAAGAGTACCATTACTAGGATCACCGCTAAAAGATATAGCGTTAGGTAAGCTTGATATTGACCCAGACTCTGAACTTGGCCAGTCTATTGGTGAATATGCAACGACCGATGCGACTGTAACCACACCTGAGTCAGTGAATTTAAATATTCAAACTGGTCTAAGTGAGAAGTATCAACTATTAGGTACTGTAGATGTGCGCTGGGTACCTTGGAGCGATTTCACTATCGTCCCTCCGCTTTATAATGCTTATTCTAAAGCGGCTGACCCAGACGGTTTACCACTTTTATCCTATGACAAAGACCAATGGAAAGTAGATGTTGGTTTGGCCAAACGTTTTAATGAAAAGCTAGCGGGTTCCGTAACAGTTGGTTATGACTCTGGTGCAGGCGATCCTGTCAGCTCATTGGGTACTATTGACGGTTATTATAGCTTGGGTGGTGGTGTGAAATACAACGTGACTCCTGAGTGGGCCGTGTCAGTCGGTGGCAAATATCTGAAATTTGGTGATGCAACAGGTCAGCTACCCAACGGTAGTATCGTCAGTAAAGCCGAAGACAATGATGGTTATATCGCTGGTGTAAAACTCTCTTATCAAAGCCAGTAACTTATCACCTGGCTATGTTGTTTTACCATAAATACTAGAAGAGATCTTACTTAACCAATGGGTTAGGTAAGTGTTATCAAGCGTAAAAATTTTATTGATACTAAGTAATTATGCATAAAAATATCGAATAATTTAAAAATGAACGCTTGCGTTATATTTTACGAATGGTTATTCGATTTTGATAAATTGACTTAGTGAACTGAGTTTTATTATCTATATATATTGCCCAAATACTAATGTGGCAATGTGTAGATAAAGGAATATCTATCAATCATCCATGGAGGAAGAAGAATGTCACCTAACCGTCATTCAATCTCAGCTGTATCGACAGCTAAAAAATTCAAAACCCCTTTAAAAGCCAGTGTTGTGCTTTTAACATCAATGATACTCGCCGCCTGTAATACAACTGACGATCCTTCTTATAATCTTGATGATGTCTTCAGCCCAATACCTGGCGCGACTGATGCAGCACTAGAAAAAGCAAAAGCTGAGGCTGAAAAGGCTAAAGAGGAAGCCAAAAAAGCAAGAGAAGAAGCCGAGGCTGCGAAGAAAGAGGCGGCTGAGCAAATAGCTGCCGCTGAAAAAGCAGCTGAAGAAAAAGCAGATGCGGCTATCAAATCTCAGCAAGAGGCTGAAGCTGCCGCCGCTGCGGCTGAAAAAGCCAAAGCAGAAGCTATTAAAGCACAAGAAGAAGCAGAAAAAGCGTTAGAAGACGCTTTAGCAAATGGTGGGGGTTCAGAGGCCCTACAAAAAGAAGCCGACCGCAAAGCCAAGCTAGCAGAAGAAGCAAAGGCAGACGCGCAAGCTGCTGAAGCCGCTGCACAAGCTGCTCAGCAAAAAGCAGAGGCAGAAGCGACAGCAGCCCAAGCAGCCCAACAAGCTGCACAGGATGCAGCACAGGATGCAGAGATTAAAAATGCTCCAGAATCTGTGAAAACTGGTGTCCAACACATCAGTATCGATGCGTCTGGTTTAGGCCAGGGGGCATTAACGACTACTACTCGTGACTTTGATATCACAGATGAAACCCAAGTAGATGCACGCGCAGATGAAGCTTCAGGTGGCTTAGTTTCTGATCCGGTAGCATTAAAAGTTAGTGGTGATAACGACGATGTAGTAGCGGAATCTAATGGCTTCAAATCTTTTGAAAATACGACCAAAGTTAATACTTCTTCATTAGGTGAAGTCGATCTAGTTTATACCTCAACCTATAAAGATTTTGGCGATGACTTAAGAGTTGCCCATATTGATGGTGCTGCTGCTGGTTTGTTACCAGTCAACGGTGTTGCTGTGGTGGGTAATGCGACCCAAGCTGAGAACATGCCGACAGAAGGTAAAGTTGGTTACACGGGTGATGCAACTTATCGTGAAACTGGTCAAAATAAAGATATTAAATTTGGTACCTCAGTATTCACCGCTGACTTTGTAGCCAAGAATATCAAAGGTGACTTAACCTTTAGTGATAAGAACATTGGTTTAGAAGCAGACATTGATGGTAATAAGTTCTCAGGGAGCAAAGACGATTATAATACCGACGGTGGATTCTATGGTGGCGATGGTCAATACGTAGGCGGTATATACGAAGGTAACGGCGCTCAAGGTACTTATGGAGCGAAATCTGACGCTCAAATTAAAGCTGAGGAAGATGCTAAAGAAGCGGCTGGAAAGGCAGATGCTACAGAAGAAGCCTTAGCCAATGCTAAAGATCAAGCGGCACAAGCGCAAGCCGCTGCAGAAAAAGCCCAGGCTGACGCTGCAAAAGCCCAAGAAGCTGCAAAGAAAGCCCAAGAAGCTGCGGATAATGCAGGTAGTGGCGGTGATGATGAAGCACTTCAAGATGCTTTAGATAGAGCAGAAGCGGCTGAGAAAGCAGCTGAGAAAGCCGAAGCAGATGCAAAAATTGCAATCCAGGAAGCTACAGAAAAAGCACAAGAAGAAGTGAAAGCGGCACAAGATAAAGTCGCGGCAGCTCAGTCAGAAGCAGCAGCTGCTAAAAACACCGCTGCCGCCGCTAAAGCAGAGGCAGAAGCTGCTGAAAAAGATGCAGCAGCCAAAGTGGCAGCTGCAAAGTCAGCTGCAAAAGAAGATGTAGCCGAAGCTAACAAAGCAGCAGACCTAGCCAAAGAAGAAGCTAGAAAAGCTAAAGCCGCTCAAAAGGAGGCGGAAGGAGATACTAAGGCAGCCGAGGATAGAGCGACAGCAGCAGCAGCAGAAGCAGCAGCAGCGGA
The DNA here is from genome assembly GCF_052378235.1 of Psychrobacter sp. AOP3-A1-26. Classification (NCBI taxonomy): domain Bacteria; kingdom Pseudomonadati; phylum Pseudomonadota; class Gammaproteobacteria; order Moraxellales; family Moraxellaceae; genus Psychrobacter; species Psychrobacter sp. AOP3-A1-26. Next base: position 34,529 of record NZ_JBQSXN010000005.1, on the reverse strand, counting down.
AAAGAAAGCTCAAGAGTTGCAAGATAAGTTAGATGCAATAAACAATCCAGATGAATATAAGTCTGAAGCCGAAACAGAGAAATCAGGGGTTCAGCATCTATCTGTCGATGCAAGCGGTCTAGGTCAAGGCGTTAAAGCAACAACAACTCGTGACTTTGCTATCCGTAGTACTTCTGATGTCGATGCTCGTGCCGACTTAGCGCTTGAAGGTGTAGTTCCAGAACCTATAGCCATTAAGGTTTCTGGAGAAAATGATATTGACACAGCCAACGGCTTTAAATCTCACGAGGATACAGCCACTGTATTAGCAGAAGGCGATCTAGCTTACACCTCAGTCTATAAAGACTTTGGTGAAAATGGTGAGATGCGCATTGCTCATATTGACGGTGCCGTCAGTGCAGGAGGTGGAGCAATTACAGTCCCTGTAGATGGGGTAGCTGTAGTGGGTAATAAGACAGCGACCTTACCGACAGAGGGTAAGTTTGAATATGCAGGTGACGCCACCAATCGCAAAGTCGGTTTAGACAATGAGATTGAATATGGTAGCTCAGAGTTTACCGCTGACTTTGTTGACAAAAAAGTCGACGGTACACTGAAGTTTGCTCAAGCGGGTGATATTGCGCTGGAAGGAGCTATTGATGGCAATGAGTTCTCAGGTAAAAAAGGTGACTACAACACAGAAGGCGCTTTTTACGGTGAAGATGCTAATTACATCGGTGGTATCTACGAAGGTAATGAGTCGCAAGGTACCTTTGGCGCTGAGAAAGATGGTACACCAGCCGACGTAGATACCCCAGTAGAGCCAGAGTTGCCAGAACCCCCTGTCAATCCTGGTGATCCAGCTAACGAAGATGTGACTGGCGTTATGAGTAACACCATTAGTAGCGAATCAGGATTGGGTACTGAGGATGCGATTGGTTTCCGTCAGTTTGTTACAGACAATGAAACTTTTACTGAGACAACTGGTGAAGGCGAAGACATGACGCCGACCATAGTTGAAGATAATACTATAGATAACTTGCCAGGCTATGATCAGTTTGAAGCCCGTCTTGATATTGTTAAACCTAACAAATTCAAGCAAACAGCTACAATTACAACCGTTAGAGACAGTGATATCGCTTTTGATGCTGATAGTGGTTTCATGAAATCTGATGGTCAGAATACGGTCACTTTCGAGGAAGTTGGATCTATTGTTGGTGATATTGAACTAAAATATGACTATGATTCTGTATATAAGAACTTTAATTCACAGATGCAGATAGGTCACGTTTACGGAGATCTTCGTAAAGAGAATCCATTCGGTGGTGTGAAATCACGTTATGCCAACGTTTACGTAGTGGGCAACAGTACTGCTCAAGCTGATATGGACTACATGCAACAGCAAGCTCAGTATAATATTGATAACAACATCAACGATGGTAATGTTCAATATGCTGGTGTCGCGACCTATATGGATAATATTCATTTAGGTTCAGGCGCTATAAACAATCCAGTGGTCAATGGCGAATCTAATTTTGACGTTGATTTCGTCAATAACTCTTTATCAGGCAAATTAGACTTTGCTGATATTGACAAAAATATTGATATTAAGGCTAATATTGAAGGTAATACCTTTGCTGGTAGAGAGGGTAATGTTGAGACCTCAGGTGGTTTCTATGGCGAGGATGCTAATTTCTTAGGCGGTATCTACCAAGAAGCTCAACTTGATGGTGAAGACGGCGTACCAGGAACGGGTACTACTCCTGGAACCGGGACAACCTTCCAAGGTACCTTTGGCGCTGAAAAGCAATAAATTAATATGAAAGCTTTTGAATAAGAAAAGCACCTTAGGGTGCTTTTTTTTATGCTTTAAATTATGTACCAAGAATTAGAAATAGTGATATTAGATAATAAAATTATTAAAACGATAGATGGCGAATTAGTAAACTAGTGTTTGCCTGTATAGTTAGGTTTTTAGCAGTGATTATATGGAATTTATTGAAATTAAGAGGGTTTTCTATGATTTTTGATGCTTGATAAAACAAAGTGTTAAAAGGATATTCTATAAGTATATAGGTTGTTTTTTAATAAAATAAGTATGCTCAATACACTGTATTTTTAATTTAAAAATTTTATTTGGAGGTATGATTATAAAAACAAATACTTGAGCGGACTCAGTATACAGTTGTTTTTATTAGTTATTTTAAGGGGTTGTTAGGCTGGATTTTATTTAAAATATTTATTAATTTAAAATAGTGTCTGATGTAAACTACATTTTCAGTCCATAATTTCGATACATCTTATCTTGGTTAAGAGGTGTTTTTAAGCTAATTAGTAACTAAAAGTTACCTATAGAAATATTTGAATAATAAAGTTTGACTTTTTGTAGGCGATTTGTTTATCTATTCAAAGCACCGGATTTATGTTGTGCTTCAAGGATTAAATAATAGAATATCACTAATTCTTCATGGAGGAAGACGAATGTCACCTAACCGTTATTCAGTATCGGCTGTATCTACAGCAAAAACGCTAAAGACCCCACTCAAGGCCAGTGTGGTTATTTTGACTACCGTTATTTTGGCTTCATGCTCCTCTAGCAGTGGAGATAACGCTATTACACCTAAACCCACTCCTACAATCCCAGTAGATGATAATGGAACGGGAGGAGTGGCTGAGGGTGAAGGTTCAGGCGGTAGTGGATCTGATGGAGGTGGGGTTGGTACTACTACTGAAGCAGAAAAAAACGATTAAAGCTGCGGAAGAAAAAACCAAAGCCGCAGAAGAAGCGCTTAAAGTAGCAGAAGCAAAAACCAAAGTAGCAGAGGCAGCTTTAAAAGCAGCAGAGGCAGGTTTTGGTAAAGAATCAGAGAAAGCAGCAGAAGCATCAAGAAAAGCAATTGATGCTGCAAAAGAAGAGGCAGCGAAAGCGAAAACCGCCGCAGAAGCAGCTCGAGTGGAGGCTGTCACGAAAATCGAAGCCGCTGCGAAGGCATCTAAGACAAAAGTAGATGCTGCTAAAAAAACAGCAGCCGATGCAGTCGCTAAAGTCAAAGCCGCTGAAGAAAAAGCCAAAGCAGCAGATAATCGTGCAACAGTAGCAGAAACCAAGGCTAAAGAGGTCGAAGCATCGCTAAAAGCTGAAATAGCGGCGAAAAAAGCAGCGCAAGTAAAAACCAAAGCCGCAGAAGCTGAAACTAAAAAGGCTCAAGCTAATGCTAAGACAGCAGAAGAAAAAGCAGCAAAAGCAGTTAAAGATGCGAAAGCTGCTAGGACTGAGGCTGATAAGAAGGTTGCAGATATAGAAAAAGCATCAGCGAGCCAGATTGCTGAGGCTAAGAAAGCTGCAAAAGATGCCCAAGACGCACTCGAAACTGCAGAAGCTAAAGCAATTACTGCTGCAAAAGTGGCTGCAAAAGCTGCTGCGGATGCTGCAGATGCTGCCCTTAAAGAAGCTGCAGCCAAACTTGACGCTGTCAAAACTGCCTCCGCAACCCAAATTGATGCTGCCAAAAAAGAGGCGGCAGACGCTCAGGCACGTGCTGAAAAAGCAGAGGAAGATGCCGCCGCTGCTCAAACACGTATAGAAGCAGCGGAAGCTACTGCTAAATTAGAAGCTGAGAAAGCTGAGGAAGCATTACTAGCCAAACAAAACGCAGAGCAAGCAGCAACGGCTGCCCAAGCCCAAGCTGAAAAGAAAAAGGCAGAAAAAGCCCAAGCCGAAGCCAATAAAGCCAAAGGCGAGTTAACGACTGCACAAGAAGAGTTAGCTGCCGCCGAAAAAGCCCTAGCAGACGCACTGGCCTCAGGTGGTGGTAACACCGAAGCCCTGCAGGCAGAAGTGGATCGTCGCCAAGCGGCACTGGACACAGCAAATGCTAAAATCATTGCTACCGAGCAAGCACAAGCTGATGCCGCTGCCGCCGCCGAAGCACAGTTAGCTGCTGCCAACCAAGCCACGCAAGCGGCCAAAGATGCATTAGCTGCCGCACAAATCAACAATGCTCCTGAAACTAAGAAGTCAGGTGTACAGTCATTAAGTATCGACCCATCAGCTGCTGGCCTACCTAACGCCTTTACCGCTACCACCCGTGACTTTAATGCCACTGATAATAGCGTTGAAGCTCGAGCAGACACCGCATCAAGTGATCTACTACCAATCGTCAACGTCACCACCTCTGGCGCAGATGATACCAACTTACAAGACGGTTTTAAATCGCACGACGACAGTACCGAAATCACAACCGCTCTTGGCGTACTGCCATTGAATTACAACTCAACCTATAAAGACTTTGGCGATGACATGCGCATCGGTCACATTGACGGTGCAGCAGCCCTTGGCGACAACCAGCTACCAGTAAACGGTGTTGCTGTCGTTGGTAATGCGACTCAAGCGGCAAACATGCCAACCGACGGTAAAGTTGGTTACACAGGTGATGCCACTCATCGTCAGCTAGGCATTGGTAATGATATCGAATTTGGCAAATCAGTATTCACTGCTGACTTTGTGGCTCAAAACGTCAAAGGCGATCTCACCTTTGATAAGGCCGGTAAGATTGGTTTAACCGCTGGCATCAATGGCAACCAATTCTCAGGTACCGCTGATGATAATGCTGGCTATAACACCGAAGGTGGATTCTTTGGCGGTGATGGACAGTACCTAGGCGGTGTCTACGAAGGTAATGGCGCTCAGGGTACCTATGGTGCCAAGAGTGACAAACAAACCGCAGCAGAACAAGCGGCAGCAGACGCTCAAACCGATGCTGATAACGCTCAAGCTGCTATCGCCGATGCTAATGCCCAAGCAGCAGCAGCCCAAGCCGCTGCTGACAAAGCCAAAGCGGATGCTATTAAAGCTCAAGCCGCCTTGGCTGCCGCTGAAGATGCCTTAGCGAATGCTGGTACGGGAGATGGTGGTCTAGCCGCTGCATTGGCCCGCGCAGAAGCCGCAGAAGTCGCGGAAGCCGCAGCGTTACAAGCTGCAGAGACTGCAGAGGCGGCAAGAGCTGCTGCTCAAGCCGCACAAGTCGCTGCTGAAGAATCTGCCTTGAAAGCAAAAGCAGCTGCTGATAAAGCAGTTGGTGATGCGAAGGTAGAAGCGGATAAAAAAGTAGCAGAAGCCAACCAACAAGCGGCTGATGCTAAAACACGAGCTGATAAAGCTGAAACTGATGCTACCACTGCTAAAGCTGCAGAAGCCAAAGCTAAAGCCGAAGCTGCCACCACTAAGGCTGAAGCCGCAGAGGCAGTGGCCGCCGCCAATGCCAAAGCAGATAAGGCTAATCAACAAGCGACGGCTGCCCAAGCCCAAGCTCAAGCTGAAAAGAAAAAGGCTGAGAAAGCTCAAGCTGAAGCCAATAAAGCCAAAGGCGAATTAACGACTGCACAAGAGGAGTTAGCTGCAGCAGAAAAAGCCCTAGCAGACGCACTGGCCTCAGGTGGTGGCAACACCGAAGCCCTGCAGGCAGAAGTGGATCGTCGCCAAGCGGCACTAGACACAGCAAATGCTAAAATCATTGCTACCAAGCAAGCTCAAGCTGATGCCGCTGCCGCCGCCGAAGCACAGTTAGCTGCTGCCAACCAAGCAACGCAAGCCGCCAAGGATGCGTTAGCTGCCGCACAAATCAACAATGCTCCTGAAACTAAGAAGTCAGGTGCTCAGTCTATTAATGTAGGTACAACAGCTGCGGGTTTACCAAGTGACTTTATAGTAACGACCCGTGATTTTGAGATTGGTGAAAATAATGTCATAGCTCGTGCTGACGTAGCTTCTGGAGATCTACTACCTAAAGTTGATGTCAATATTTCAGGTGCAGGAGATACCGAGCTTGCTAATGGGTTCAAAAGCCATGATGACAGTACTTCTATTACAACTGCTTTAGGAGAGTTGCCATTAACTTATACCTCAGTGTATAAAGACTATGGTGATGACATGCGCATTGCTCACATCGATGGTGCCGCAGAACTCCAAGGCACTGAAATTCCTGTAGATGGCGTCGCTGTCGTTGGTAGTGCAACTCAAGCGGCGAACATGCCAACCGACGGTAAAGTTGGTTACACAGGTGATGCCACTCATCGTCAGCTAGGCATTGGTAATGATATCGAATTTGGCAAATCAGTATTCACTGCTGACTTTGTGGCTCAAAACGTCAAAGGCGATCTCACCTTTGATAAGGCCGGTAAGATTGGTTTAACCGCTGGCATCAATGGCAACCAATTCTCAGGTACCGCTGATGATAATGCTGGCTATAACACCGAAGGTGGATTCTTTGGCGGTGATGGACAGTACCTAGGCGGTGTCTACGAAGGTAATGGCGCTCAGGGTACCTATGGTGCCAAGAGTGACAAACAAACCGCAGCAGAACAAGCGGCAGCAGACGCTCAAACCGATGCTGATAACGCTCAAGCTGCTATCGCCGATGCTAATGCCCAAGCAGCAGCAGCCCAAGCCGCTGCTGACAAAGCCAAAGCGGATGCTATTAAAGCTCAAGCCGCCTTGGCTGCCGCTGAAGATGCCTTAGCGAATGCTGGTACAGGAGATGGTGGTCTAGCCGCTGCATTGGCCCGTGCAGAAGCCGCAGAAGTCGCGGAAGCCGCAGCGTTACAAGCTGCAGAGACTGCAGAGGCGGCAAGAGCTGCCGCAGAAACGGCTCAAACCGCAGCAGAAGATGCAGCTATAAAAGCACAAGCTGCGGCAGATAAAGCTATTGGCGATGCCAAAGTAGAAGCCGACAAAAAGGTTGCAGAAGCCAACCAACAAGCGGCTGATGCTAAAGCACAAGCTGCAAAGGCGCAAACTGACGCTGATGAAGCTGAAACTGCAAAACTAGAGGCTGAAGCTAGGGCAAAAGCTGCAGAAGATGCTTTAGCAGCAGCAGAGGAGCTACCACCAGCACCAACCAATCCACAGGCCCCTGTAAATGCAACAATAAGCGGTTTCCAAAACACTATTTCAGGTGATGACAATAGTGCTATCAATACCAATACTTCTGATAACTACGATAAGCTTAAGGTTAATATATTAGAAACTGGTTCTGGACGCTATGATGATAATACTACCACTGACTTTGCTTTGCGTAATGAGGCTGATCTAGACTATGAAGGTGGCTTTAAAAAGAGCTCTCTATATTCACTGCCAGCAGGGTATTTGAACAGACGTTTTAAATACACGTCAACCTACAAGAATTATGAGGATCAAATGCAAATAGGTCACATTCATGGTGATCTTAAGACTACGAACAATGGTGCTCGACTAGATTTAATATCCAACGTCTACGTGCAGGGTAACAGTACAGATAATGCCGATATGCAGTACATGAAAGACCTATCACAATACAATGTTGATAATGGTATCAACGACGGTAAGGTCAGCTATAAAGGTGATGCTAGCTACATAGGTAACAGTAAGGATGAAATCATTGGTCACGATCCAATCATAGGTACTTCAGAGTTTTCAGTTGACTTTGTTGACAGCCAAGTCGATGGTACGTTGTTATTTGAAGGTACTGGTGTCAGTGAAAAGACTATCAAAGCCGAGATTAATGGTAATAGCTTTGCAGGTAACTGGAATGGGGTTGATACTAAAGGAGGCTTCTTTGGTGAAGATGCAGGCCTACTAGGTGGTGTCTATCAAGTTAGTGGAGGTAAGGGTACTTATGGTGCGACCAAAGTGGATCCAGAAGCGGCACCTGATCCTACTGAGTCGAGAATGACTGGCTTCCAATCGACGGCACTGAGCAGTAAAGAGAAAACCTTACCCTTAGGTTTGGGTCAATTAGATAATGCTATTGGCTATGTAGACATTCGCGATGATAAATCTGATTGGACTGAATTGAAGACGGAGAATGGCTCTGAAGTACCAGTGGATAATGGCAAAGGTAACAATTTTAATAGCTTTAAAAATGGCGTGGTTCGTGCCGATATGGTCAAGCCCGATTCTGTGTTAAAACCTATAGCAGTGTCTCTCACTGATAACGGATCAGTAAAGGTAGATGCAGGTAAAGGTGGACAAAACCCAACCTTTAACTACAACGCCGTATACAAAAACTTTGATTCGCAGATGCAAGTAGGACATGTCTATGGTAACTTTAACTCATTAGTCGGGGACGTATCACGTGCAGCCAACGTCTATGTAGAAGGCTATCTGACTTCTCAAGCAGGTATGGATAACTTGAAGAATGTCAATGATGGTACAGCCCAGTATCATGGTATGGCGACTTATATTGAAAATATTCATCTGGATGATAACGCTTCTACTGCGCCAGAGAATGGAACTTCTGCTTTCAATGTTGACTTCGTTAATGGCTCAGTTGATGGTACATTAGCGTTTGATGATGGTGACTATAAATACATGCCTGCTGGTAATGAAATTAAAATCGATGCAGACATCACAGGCAACACCTTTGCTGGCAATAAAAATGGTATCGATACCGCTGGTGGTTTCTACGGTGAAGATGCACAGTTCTTAGGTGGTATTTATCAAGATGCTGCAGACCAAGGGGGTAAAGGGACTGTTGCTGGAACCGGTACTAAATTCCAAGGAACCTTTGGTGCCGAAAAGCAATAAATCGCTGTGACTGTACAGAGTAAAGAAAAAGCGTCCTAGGGCGCTTTTTTTCTCGCTTAAACGACTAAAATCCCTTAGGATACTTATGTTTGGAAATTTATAGATCGTACTTAGGTAAGGATACCCATGAATAATCAATATATGCGCAAACCTCTCACAGCCGCTATTTTACTATCGATGATGGCGGTTTCTATATCAGCTGTGGCTGCTCCAGTTGCTCCAGACGCCCCAGACGCCCCAGACGCACCAGAGATAGGACCTGATCTCGACCAAGCTACTGAGCTGCTCAAACGTGAGAACCAAACGTCAGTCTCTAATCCTACTGCACCTTCTACCAGCGTCTCTGATACAGAGGCACAGAATGCTATCAGAAGCCGTCAACAACTTGCCGCTGCAACTGCTTATAACTTAGAAGCCTTAAAAGCCAATCCATCAGCGTTTAGCAAGTTTTTGAATGATGCATTAGCTGCGCAAGATATGGTGACCGTCAAGCAGATACTTCCCCATTACAAAGCGTTAGAGATCAACGATCCAATGCTTATCAAGTTTGCTGATGCACTCGTCTATCGCAGTGAAGCTAAAAACAAACAAGCCATTGCCATCTATCGCGGTATGTTAGCGGAAGATCCAGACTTCCATCCAGTACGTTTAAATATGGCCATCGCTATGCAAGCAGATAAGCAATATGCGGCGGCAAAAGATCAGCTTTTAAAACTACAGTCTGTTGATTTGCCAGCGCCTGTCATGGCCAGAGTGAAAAACTCATTGTCTCAAATAAATAGTTCAGAAAAATGGCGATTCAATGCCTCTGCCAGCTATGTAAGGGATAGTAATATTAATGATGCACCATCGTCATCTATTCAATCTGACTTAGGGCGCTCGATTGAGCAAAAGTCTGCCAACGGTATACAGGTGTCCGGCAGTGCAAATAAACGCTTTAACTTACCTGATAACTTTTATGCAACGGTAGGTGGTAATGCCTCGTTAAAAGGCTATTGGGATGAAACTGATTACAACGATTATCTATTCACAGCCTCTGCTGGTGTCGGCTATGATGATGCGAAAAACGACGTTTCTTTGACGCCATTTGTAACCAAACGCTACTATGATGAGGAGCCTTACAGTTTACGTAAAGGGGTAACGGTCAGTGGCTCACGCTGGGTCAAGCCTAAATTGAAGCTGTCAGCTACAGGCATTGTTTCTAAAGAAAACTTTGAGGATGATAGCAATTCAAATCGCAAAACAGATGGCCGATTCTTGGGGTTGAATGCTTTTTATATTAAAGATGCTAAAGAATATTTCTATGGTGGGCTTGGTAATTATAACAATGATGTACCCAAGTCGAGTATTATTAGTTACGATCGTAATTCTGTGAATGCTGGTTGGGGACGTGAATGGAAGCGTGGTCTCTCGACATTAGCGACAGCAGGCTATGGAATAAAAAAATATGACAATCCTGGAGATGCCTACCCAGAAGGAAGCGGTGCATGGAAAGGCTACTACAATGCGGTAGGCGGTGAGCCTGGCTCAACCAGAAAAGACAAAACCGCTTCCTTAGGTTTGCAAGTGTGGAAACGCGACTTTACGGTATATGGTTTGACCCCGCGCTTAGTGTTTGATTATGAAACCACCTCAAGTAACTTTGCTTACTATGATGATCGTGATGAAAAATCTGCGACCGTGTTACTAACCAAAAGCTTTTAAAAACATGTTCATTACCATGTGCACATAATAAAAAACCTCGCCAAATCATAGCGAGGTTTTTTTGTACTTATGAGACAATAAATAGTAATTTTTACTTATTCAAGTTCATTTCCATCTCTTTAAACTTCGCAGTAACAGACGCTTTTGGCCCACCTGTCATAATACTCACCGCAAAGATGGCGATAGTACTTAAAATAAAGCCTGGAATGATAGCGTATAACCAACTGTTTAATGGCATACCATTCATCTCGAAAGGACCATAGACCCATAGGATAACAGTCAATGCACCGATAACCATACCAGCAACAGCACCGTTACGGTTCATACCGCGCCAGATTAGACTGAAGATAACCAACGGTCCAAATGCAGCACCAAACCCTGCCCAAGCGTTAGAGACTAGGCTTAATACAGAGCTATCAGGGTTAGAAGCAAGTAAAATCGCGACTACAGCAACGACTATTACTGAGATACGACCGACCAATACTTGGCGAGCTTCAGGTGCTTCTCTATCAAAGAATAACTTGTAAACGTCTTTAGTTAGTGAGCTTGATACCACCAATAGTTGTGACGAAATCGTACTCATAATGGCGGCTAAAATAGCTGCTAATAAGAAACCAGACACCAATGGATGGAACAAGAATTGAGTAAATACCAAAAAGATTGTTTCAGGATCGTCTAATGTCATCGCTGTTTTTTGTACATAAGCGCGACCAGCAATACCTGTTACACAAGCACCGATAAGACTGATGATCATCCAGCTCATACCGATGTTACGCGCAGTTGGGACGTCCTTTACTGAGCGAATCGCCATAAAGCGGACAATAATATGTGGCTGACCAAAATAACCAAGTCCCCAAGCGAGCAAAGAGGCGACACCAAGAAAAGTAACACCACTAGTAATATCTAACATACTTGGATCGATGGCTCTGATGGCATCTGTTGTTGCTCCAACACCACCGAGGTCAGTCAAAGCAACGATAGGTACAATGACCATTGCAAACAGCATAATGATGCCCTGTACAAAGTCAGTCATTGAAACGGCTAAGAAGCCACCAAATAGCGTATAAGCGACGACCACACCAGCAGTTACCCAAAGGCCTGTGCTATAAGAGAGGTTGAGCGAGCTTTCAAAGAGTTTGCCACCGCCGACCAAACTTGCCGCGGTATAAACAGTGAAGAATAAAATGATAACCACGGCTGAGATGACGCGCAGCATGTGCGACTTATCTTCAAAGCGGTTGGCAAAATAATCGGGTAAAGTAATGGCGTTATCTGCGACTTCGGTATAGACACGAAGGCGCGGCGCCACGATGATATAGTTTAAAAACGCACCCAATGTCAAACCAATGGCAATCCAAGCACTGACAACACCGTCAGCATACATGGCACCTGGTAGGCCTAATAATAACCAACCCGACATATCTGACGCGCCTGCTGACAGTGCAGTCACTGCAGGGCCGAGACTACGGCCACCAAGCATGTAGCCTTCGGTATCATTAGCTTGTTTAAAGTAGGCGTAAATGCCAATCCCAATCATTACCAAAAAATAGGCGCCAAGTGATACCAGCACGCCACTAGAAACTCCGTTCATATAAAATCCTTAACCAATGTTGTTGGCTGTCATTATTTTTAACGAGAAAAATTAAGTCTTACAAGACGATACCCAAAACAATATCTAAAGACAAAAAAAGCCATTAAGTAGGACATAATGGCTTTTATTCAATATCTTCTGTTAGTTTTATATGATTGATGCTGTTTTAGGGCTAATACTTATCAGTAGTGCTTTGAGCAATGGGAGCATTACCTGCTTAACTTGATTGCTCGCATCTGCCAATTAAATACTAATATCAGCCGCCTATATAACCAATCATTTAAAACCATTAAACCTACTGCTAACCATCATATCTTACTCGAAGTGTTCAATATATGTATATCAGTGTGGTTATGGTAAGTTTTTGTTATAGAAACAACGTCAAGCGTATTATAACGTATGAGCGCCTTAATTGCGAATTCGGTACTTTTTAAAGCGCAAGGCGCTCTTGGCAAACGGTCTAGAAGACTCTAGGGCATGTCCTCAATTCAAGCGATTGTATCTAAATGGGCTAAAAATGGCTAAATTTTGCCAAACGTCGTCAAATAGCTGATTAATATCCCGATATTATTTGCGCTACTTTCCTCGTTTGACTGCAATTTATCTCATTCTTATAACCATTTTTAAAAAGAGGACACACCCTAATGACTTTTATTCAATAGGAGCAAGCAAGTCTAGTAAGGCAGTAACACTGCTAGATTGTGTGAGTTTTGGATTGATGACCACACCTAAATAGCGCTGCAATTCAATGTTGTCTGCCATGTCGATACGTTCTAAGTCCTGACTGATCATGGTTTGAGGTAATACTGACCAGCCGAGTCCCACAGAAACTAACATACGGATAGACTCGAGTGGATTGGTGCTCATCGTGGCATAAGGCTTTAGGTTGTGCTTAGCGAACTCAGCCAAGGTAATTTGACTGGTAAAGGTATTGGCTGATGGCAAAATAGCAGGGTAACGTGCCAATTGCTCTAAGGTCACTTTGGATTTGGTCGCTAAAGGCGATAGCGTGCCCGTCATAAAGTAAAGTGGGTCTGACCACAGCGTGTGATAGGTCAAGCGTTTATCATAAACTGGTGGCAGCGTGACAAAGGCCAATGATAAATCACCATCCAGCACGGCTTTATGCGCCTTTTCTGAATCGACAAAGTGAACCTCTAGTTGAACGGCAGGATAGGCTTGAATAAAGTGTTTGAGCACAGGCGCTAGGTGATGCAGGCCGATATGGTGGCTGGTGCCGATGACCAGCTTACCAGACACAATGTGCTGAGAGTGCTGCAGGTTGATTTTGAAGTTTTCATAGTCTTCAAGCCAGCGCTTGGCGTGAGGGAGCATCTCACTAGCCGCTTGGGTTGGGACAATTCCACGACCTACCGTATCGAACAAAGTAATGTTAAACTCATCTTCCAAATTTTTGATGCGTTTACTGACGGCAGGCTGAGTGATAAACAGCTTCTCTGCTGCGCCTGAGATACTGCCTGTGTGCATAACGGTGACGAATGTCGTTAAATTTGTGGTGTTCAAACGAGTTTCCTTAGTAACTTGGGTTACTTAGCGAGCTATAAATAAAAGTTGGCGGACATGATAAATAATGTATTAGAAATAAAAGTTTGTGTCTAGAAAGAAATCATCAATTATTATTATAGAATTAGCCTGCTATAATCACAAGACATCGAGACGTATTGTGACATATTTATTATATTTACGGCGTAAGTCGCGATATAAAGCTTATTTTTTAACCGTTATTCAGTAATAACTATAAAATTACGCCAAGCGATGTTTATATTATGAACAGCATTGAGCCAAATTCTAGCTCACGTCCTAGTAAGAATACGAGACACAGAAGCAGGCGAAACATACAAGTAAGTGAAAAACTAAGCAATTAGCAACCAATGAGGATAGCAACATGGCTGGTCAAACGTTATATGACAAACTTTGGAACGCTCACGAAGTCACTAAGCGTGATGATGGTTCGAGCCTGATTTATATCGACCGCCATCTGCTACACGAAGTGACGAGCCCGCAAGCTTTTGAAGGCTTGGAGTTGGCCAATCGAGCGCCATGGCGGCTGTCAGCCAATATCGCCAGCCCTGACCATAATGTGCCAACAGTGACCAAAGAGCGTCTAGAAGGCGTACCGGGTATTAAAGACAAGGTGTCACGCTTGCAGGTAGTGACATTGGACGACAACTGTGCCAAATTTAATATCGCTGAATTTACCATTAATGATGCCCGTCAAGGTATCTTGCACGTAGTCGGCCCTGAGCAGGGCTTGGTCTTGCCCGGTATGACCGTCGTTTGTGGTGACTCGCATACAGCGACCCACGGCGCGCTCGGCTGCTTGGCACATGGTATCGGCACATCCGAGGTTGAGCATGTATTGGCCACTCAGTGCTTGATCGCCAAAAAAATGAAAAACATGCAAGTCCGCGTTAACGGCAAGCTTGGTGCTGGCGTGACCTCAAAAGACGTGGTGCTGGCTATTATCGCGCATATTGGCACGGCTGGCGGCACAGGCCATGCCATCGAATTTGCTGGACAAGTATTCGAAGATATGAGCATGGAAGGACGGATGACCGTCTGTAATATGGCGATTGAGGCAGGTGCTCGCGTCGGTATGGTTGCGGTTGATGACATCACTATTGATTACGTCAAAGGTCGTCCATATGGCCCAATCGCTGAACAGTGGGAGCAAGCTGAAGCTTACTGGCGCACACTTTATTCAGATGATGATGCAGTATTTGACACCATCGTTGAGATTGATGGTAGCGAAATAGCCCCGCAAGTGTCTTGGGGTACATCACCTGAGATGGTCGTTGATATTACCCAGTCAGTACCAACCCCTGACCAAGCAGCAGATGAAGCGCAAGAAGAGGGCTGGTTACGTGCTTATACCTATATGGGTCTAGAAGCTGGTCAAAAAATCACCGATATCCAGCTGGATCGTATTTTCATTGGCTCATGTACCAACTCGCGTATCGAAGATTTGCGTGATGCCGCCGCGGTCATCAAAGGTCGTAAAGTTGCTGATACTGTGAAAGAAGCCATCGTCGTGGCTGGTTCTGGTCAAGTGAAGTTGCAAGCAGAGGCAGAAGGTTTGGATGTCTTATTTACCGAGGCGGGTTTTGAATGGCGTGAGCCAGGCTGCTCAATGTGTCTAGCGATGAATGCTGATAAGCTTGAACCAGGGGAGCAATGCGCCTCGACCTCGAACCGTAACTTTGAGGGTCGTCAAGGTGCAGGCGGTCGTACGCACTTGGTCAGTCCAGCGATGGCAGCAGCGGCAGCGTTAGCGGGTCACTTTGTAGATGTACGGACGTTTTAATTCTATAGTTGTATAGAGCACAAAGATGAAAAGGCTGTTTGTTTTATTCTGCTTATTGAGCAGCTCTCAGCTAGCGATGGCTCGTGATTACTGTAATGGAAGATTTGCCTATTGTGTCGATGTGCCAAATCAATTGAAATGGTTGCCAGAAGCGGATAATGGTGATGGTCGTCATTTTAAGTTGCCCAACTCCAATGCCACTATTTTGGTCTTTGGGAGTAATACACCAAATGTCTTCTTTTATACAGATAGTGATTATTTGAAAGAAAAGCAGCATCGATATAAAACAGGCATGACAGTTACTTACGAGCGGTTAAAAGATAAAACCTATACGGTAAGTGGCTATAGAGAGGATGGTCAAGTTTTCTATCATGTTATTAAGGTTAATAATGGTCAGGAAGTAGTATTACATCTGAACTATCCTGAGAGTGAAAAAACTAAAATGACAAGTATTGTTAAACAAATGGCACGCTCTTTTGAGCTTCATTAAGCAGCTAGGAAATTTACGTTAGTAATCGATATTTTAAGGAAAAACCATGCAAGCTTATAACACCCAAACGGGTATCGTTTGCCCACTTGATCGCGCAAACGTCGATACCGATCAAATTATTGCAAAACAGTTTTTAAAATCCATTAAACGTACTGGATTTGGTGTCAATTTATTTGATGATTGGCGTTACCTTGATGAAGGTGTGCCTTCTTTAGGTGATGGTCAAAACGACACTGCACGAGTGATTAATCCAGATTTTGTTTTAAATCAACCACGGTATAAAGGTGCTAATATTTTACTGGCGCGTCGCAACTTTGGTTGTGGCTCTAGTCGTGAGCATGCGCCTTGGGCGTTGTCTGAATACGGCTTTCGTACGGTAATCGCCCCAAGTTTTGCAGATATTTTTTATAATAACTGCTTTAAAAACGGTATGCTCCCAATTGCATTGGACGAGGAAATCGTTGATACCTTAATGAAAGCTACCTTTGCTAATGAAGGTTACGAGCTAACAGCAGATCTAGAGCGTCAAGTGGTCATTACACCAACGGGTGAAGAGTATGCCTTTGAGGTCGACGACTTTCGTAAGCACTGTTTGCTAAATGGTCTCGATGATATCGGCCTGACTTTACAGCATAGTGATGCTATTAAAGGTTATGAGCATAAAATGATGCAAAAAACACCATGGATATTTAATGAAGTACACGCTTAGTTTGACCAATATATAGGTCGCTGCTCATAAAATCGCTCAACAGTAGCAATGCAGCGTTGAGTTATGGCGGTGAACTGGCTAAAATGAAGGGTAGTTTTGACAAACTTTTATTATCTCTCTTATGAATAGTAGCCGCCATTATGAATAAAAAACGTTATGCTTTATGGACCAGTACTGTTGTTACTGCAAGCTTATTGCTATCAGGCTGTCAGCTATTAACTGGTTATCAGAAAATAGATGAGGCCGAAGAAGCAAAGGTGTGGGCAGGGAATATTCAAGCTGTCGATGGTGAAGTAAATATTGCTTGTATAGGCACTTATCACTGTGAGATTGTACAAATCGACCGCACTCTGGTGATTGCGCCTGATACACACAAACCCTTCAATGCCAGTATGCTGGTCGCGATGAAAGCGGCTAATAATGAGCGTTCGCAAGCGCCTATTTCGCAAGAGTCTATAAAGATGGATATGACACCATTGGCCAATAAAAACTCGATAAAAATTGTGCCATTATCGGCCTCTGGTATGCCAGGACTGACCAATTATTATGCTCGAGTAAAACCTGCCAAGCGTGAAGTACATGTCGATTTTTATCCAGAGAACAACGTGGGTTATGTCGAACGTTTTGCGATGATTCATGATTTTGTCGAGGCAGGTACATACCAATTACGCGCTTATCAAGAAAAGTCTCGTGAAAGCTCTGGTAGCTTACTTGACACAGCATCACCTGAGCCTTTATGTATCGAGCTACTACAAGGCAGTCAGGTACAGCGCCGATTCTGTAAAGAGCTGGGCACCGAGCATCAGGGTGAGTTTGTAGAAGCCAGTATGAATAAGACAGTACCAGCGACCTCTAAAGCCAAAAAGGCTAAGGTATAAGAGCTAAAGTGTCGTCATCGATACATTGATTTTTAAAACATTGATTTTTAAAGCATTGTTTTTTAAGTCATTAGCTATATTCGGCGATAATAAATCAATAAAAAACCACCTAAGTTAATAAAAACTATTCAAAAGGACCAGTATGGCAACGATTTTAACATTAGCGGGCGATGGTATCGGCCCTGAGATCATGACTCAAGCCATTGATGTGCTCAATGCGGTCAATCAAAAGTTTGCGTTAGGGTTAACACTGGAGTCTGGATTGATTGGCGGTGTGGCTATCGATGCAACTGGCGAGCCTTTGCCAGCTGAGACATTAGCTCGAGCCCGCGCAGCAGATGCTGTGTTATTAGGAGCCGTTGGTGGTCCAAAATGGGATGGTATCGAACGCAGTAAGCGTCCTGAGCGTGGTCTGCTTAAAATCCGTGGTGAGCTAGGTCTATTTGCTAATCTGCGTGTGGCGAAGCTTTATCCGCAGCTTGCTAATGCCTCAAGCATCAAGCCTGAGATTATCTCAGGCTTAGATTTGCTGATCGTTCGTGAGCTGACGGGCGGTATCTATTTTGGTGAGCCACGTGGTATCCGTACCCTAGAAAACGGTGAGCAGCAAGGCTATAACACTATGGTGTATAGCACTAGCGAGATTAAGCGTATCGGCAAGGTGGCTTTTGACTTGGCGAAAACACGGGCGCAAGCAGCAGATACGGCAGCAAAAGTGTGCTCAGTGGATAAGGCAAATGTCTTAGAAGTTACCGAGCTGTGGAAGCAAACCATGATTGAGATGCAGCAAGCGGATTATACCGACGTAGCGTTATCACATATGTATGCGGACAACGCCTGCATGCAGCTGATCAAAGACCCCAAGCAGTTCGACGTCATGGTAACGGGCAATATGTTCGGGGATATCTTATCTGATGAAGCGGCGATGCTCACAGGCTCCATCGGCATGCTACCATCAGCAAGTCTCGATGAATCAGGAAAAGGCATGTATGAGCCATGTCACGGTTCAGCGCCTGATATCGCAGGGCAAGATAAGGCCAATCCATTAGCAACGATTTTATCGGTTGCCATGATGCTGCGTTATACCTTTAAGCAAGAAGAAGCCGCGCAAGCGATTGAGCAAGCGGTAAGCGACGTCCTAGACGACGGTCTACGCACTGTAGATATTTTGGATAATAGTGAAGCTGGCCTCAAACAAGTGGGCTGTAAAGAAATGGGTCAGGCGGTATTGGCCAAACTGGTCTAATAGACACCGCTAGACACTGCGTTAATATGAGCTGATTTTTTAAATACTTATAGTGATAAACCCATAACTTGCTGAGAAAGTTATGGGTTTTTTTGTGCTTGATTGAAAAATTTGCTAACGGTAACACACTAAACCATATACTCCCAAAAAAGTACCTTTTTTAACACAGACACCGCAGGACAAGGGTTTTATTAACATAAAGCTGTTATATCCTCACAGGGGGATATGACATTATTAACAGCACATAAACGACTAGAAAGATAAATGACTGCTGCAAAAAAATAGTGGTAAAAACCTTATCTTAGCAAAATCGGCTATTAAAGCATCAAAACTCAAAATAACAAGCCTTGACGGCCATATCATAAAAGAAGAATTACTTTTATAAAAATTATTTTTAAACATTAGGGGCATAACATGTATAAATTAACGAAGATTAGCAGAGCGATAGCTGTTATTGGTCTATCAACGGCAGTTTTTATGGGTCATAGTGTGGCCGCAACCACTGATGGTAAAAATACTACGGATAGCATGAGTATTGATCGTAACGTCGCTACTAATATGGTAAAAAATAGCAGGGCGATAAAAGATAGCAGTGCGATAAGAGACAGCAGTGCGATAAAAGACGGCAGTGCGATAAAAGACAGTAGTCCGGTGACCAATGAGGTCAGTCAAAAGCTAACAGGCGATAGCCAGACAGTAACGTCACTGAATAAACTACTACCTACGATAAAATATACGACAGACAATTTGCCAGAAGTTGCCCAAAAAGTTAATGCCGCTACTTGGACAGCAGGTAGCGAGATTGACCGCAGTACGGGTACAAAATTGCAAGCATTATTAAACTGGCATCATAATGGTGTTGGTCATATTGATGGTTATTGGGGTGAAAATACCAGAAAAGCTATGCAAGCGTTTCAAAAAACAAATGGTTTAGCGGTGACTGATACGTTAAATAGCGAGACATGGCAAGCATTGACTAAGGATGAGCAGCTTACGGCACAACCAGTTCTAGTGAGTTATCAGCTAAATGAGTCGGATGTCAATATCAAAACCACAAAGATACCTGCTGATACTAATGCAAAAGCCAAGCTCGATGGGATGTATTATGAGCGTATTACAGAGGGGCTGGCGGAGAAATTCCACATCAGCGAGAAATATCTCAAGACACTGAACCCTAACGCCAGTTTTACTGCGGGCGAGACTATCACTGTTTATAATCCAGGTAACCCTAATACCAAGCCTGTCAGTCGAGCGGTCGCTGATAAAGCCACTGAAACTTTATATGCTTATGATGACCAAGATAATTTGATTGCCAGCTATCCGACCACAGTGGGTAGCACTGCAACGCCGTCGCCAACAGGCACCCATACGGTCGAAGTGAAAGTCCATGAGCCCAACTATACTTATACGGCTGATGATGGGAGTAAGTCTATTTTACCACCAGGACCTAATAATCCAGTCGGCTCAGTATGGATTGGTCTGAGTAAACCTTCGTATGGTATTCATGGTTCACCAGACCCTGATCGCATTAGCCGCCAAGCGTCAGCAGGTTGCATACGTTTAACCAACTGGGATGCGTTATCGCTCTTAGGTGTTATCAAAGATGGTGCGACTGTGGAATTCCAATAAATTTCTGATTTTTATTTTTAGATTGTTGTCTTAAAAAGCCATAAAATCCAGACACAAAAATACCGCTCATATGTAGCGGTATTTTTTATGGTAAAAACAGGTATTAACAAACTAAAATATTGATAGGCAATAATGAGCAGGTTGGCATTTTCATTATTATTATCAGTTAAACCACTCAAGCGTTCGTGTGTATATAAGCTATCAGCGATAAAGAAGCTGTTCGACAACGGGCTGTATTTATATAAACGCTTTTATAACCATTTCAGTTAATAAAAATTAGTTTTTACCACGATAAGTAATGCGACCTTTGGTGAGATCATAGGGGGTCATTTCAACCTTAACCTTATCACCAGTCAGAATGCGGATGTAGTGCTTACGCATCTTGCCAGAGATGTGTGCAATAATTTCGTGTCCGTTTTCTAAACGAACTTTAAACAATGTATTTGGAAGGGTATCAATGACTTCGCCTTCAAATTCAATAATATCGTCTTTTGCCATAATTTGTATCAATCGATTGAAAATAAGCCCATATTATACGTAAGTTAGCGGATTAAAGCAATACGGAACCTGATTTTTGCTTGACAGTCTGTAAGTGATATGTATGCCAGATTATATTACTTTAGTTAGGCAAGTTTAACCAGATAGGGGTCAAAGGCGCATCTGGAAATAATCGCTGGAAGCGTTCAGGATAATAAGCATTGATAAAGTATAAACCATCGCCAGAGGCGGTCGGCGGTGCAATGGTACGGTCTTTTTTATGCAAAATAGTCAGAAAATCTGTTGGCGCTAACTCGTGTCTGCCGATAGCATATAGCGTCCCCATTAAGTTACGAACCATATGATGCAAAAATCCATCGGCCTGAATATCAAAAACGATAAATTGCCCATGGGCAAAGAGATTGGCGTGGCTGATGGTACGTACTGGCTGATTGGATTGACACGCGGCGGCGCGGTAGCTACTAAAATCATGAGTACCAACGATATCAGCCGCAGCCAGTTGCATCGCTGCCAAATCAAGAGGCTCATAAATATGGGTCACTTGGTGATTGAGGATAGCAGGGCGCTGTGGCTGATTGAGAGTGATATAGCGATAACGGCGGGCAATAGCACCAAAGCGCGCATGAAAGTCTGCTGGCATCGGTTGGATCCAGCGTAGAGCAATGTCGTCAGGCAACAGGCTATTCACACCGCGTAGCCAGTTGTGAGTAGGGCGGTAGGCATGAGTGGTGAAATGGGCGATCATATTGCTAGCATGCACACTGGCATCAGTACGTCCCGCCGCAACGACCTCTACTGGTTCGTTGGCGACTTTGCTGATAGCTGTCTCGAGCGCTTCTTGTACTCCTAGCACTTCTCGCTGCCGTTGCCAGCCATGGTAATGTGTGCCTAAAAATTCAATAGCAATCGCTAAGGTATAGGTTGGCGAGCCTTCAGATTCGCTAATATTGGTGTCGGACATGGTAGTTTTGGTGCTTATCATTGGTGGAGAGTAATATAATCAGTTCAAAATAAAATTATAGCCAATAGTGCTGTATCGTTTTTGAAGTAAATTAACGGTATCGTCTTTAGCGTTTTTTAATGGCTGTCCCAGTCTGACTAACATTATTTGACCAGCGCTGACGGCGTTTCGCTGGACTGTCATAACGCAGTAACAGCCATAATAGTCGGGCATAAATGGCAGGAATGGTTAAGCGTCCACCAGCAATTACCTGATGATCGTATTGCCAGCTACCCGCTGCATAAGTGTCACTGACACCACCGTATGGTGATTGACTGGCACATATCACCATATGTCCTTTTTCATAAGCAAGATCTAACGTTTCTGCTAGTGCTACAGAGTAAGGCACATTACCAGCGCCAAACCCTAGCAAGATGATGCCAGAGGGCGGTTGTGATAATAAAGCCTGTAGCTGATTGCTCATTACTTCCGTATTGTTAGGTAAGCAGTACAGGGCATGGATACGAGCTTGCTCAGCGCGAGTTTTGATATCCTTAAGCACCGCTTGCTGATCGTCGATCCAATGCACTCGGCGGGTGTCTGGGAGGCTTTTGATATAGCTATTGGCGGGATAGGCTGCCCGTGAGTGCCCTGTAAATGCCATCAAGTCATGGCTGTGAATTTTTTGTACCGTTTGCGCAGGCCACGACTCACCACCAAAATTAATTTTAACCCCTGATTCGCCTGCTGCGGCCACTTTTAATGCATCGTTAAGGTTGTCCCACGCGTCGCTATGAGCATCGATACGGTAGTCGTGCAACACCTCACTGTCCAATAACGGACGCATACTGCCAGTAACCACCACACAAATATCGCTGCCAGCAAATGCCTCTGCTAAAAATGCCCCCAAATAGCTCAAGGTATCGGTGCCAGTGATTAACACAAAGCGCCTATCACCTTGTGCATAAGCGGTCAGTAAAAGCTGATAAAAATGCACAAAATCATTGGGAGTAAGTTGGCTACTGTCTTTAATCAGGGCATTATCTAACCAAGAGATTTTTGGTAAATTGACGGCGTTGTCTTGTTCGGTCAGTAGTGTTTGCAACGTTGGCAAAAATATCTCTGCCGATAAAGGCGTTAAAGGTCGGCCGTAGCTACCAAATGTACCACCAGCATAAATCAGTTGAATAGGGTCGGAGAGTGTCTTTGTCATAGCAGAGGTTGGCTTATATTGATGCAGTAAAGGAAGATGAAGGAGGTACTCTAGTAGCAGCTACAGCATGTCTTATTGTGATAATAAAGAGTATAAAGGCTAAATGCAAAAAAATCGGCAAGTATTCTTCAGCGATAGAATACTTGCCGATATGGTTTTTAGTGTTCGAATAACAGCCGTTTATGCATTATTGCTATGCTGTACGCTCCAGTAATGCTTGTGCTTGGCTTTGTTGTTCGCTATTGCCTTGATTGATTACTTCATTGAGCAGACGTTTGGCGCTGTCATACTCACCCAACTGTAAGTATTGGCCAGCCAAATCCAGTGTCACTTGATTGCTGTCTAATGCTTTTACAAAATCAAAGTCTGCTGCAAAGCGCGATGAGAAGTCTTCTGCTGTTTCAACAGGCCCTTCAGTAGAAAAGCTTTCTTCAGTCGCAATCTCAGTCTCAACGTCGACTGGGGTAGCTGCTGTTGGCGCGTCTAAATCATACGCATCATCTAGTGAGGTATTGTCGTCGAATAGCATGGGTGCAGTCGGTGCAACACTGGTTTCTTCAGGCTGGCTGATTTCTAGCTCATTATCCTTAAACGATTCTTCGAGGTTGATGCTTTCAAAGCCATTATCTTCTAGCACAAGACCATCAATATCACTATTGGATTCAAAGGTAGGTTTGTCGCTTTCTAACGCACTTTCTAGACTATTTGACTCATCGAGACTTTCTAAAGACAATGTAAAATCATCTTCAAGGCTTTGGCTTGCATCGCTAGTTAATTCTGCAGCAATTGTTGCATCAGTATCTTTATCGGTATCGCTGACTAAATCGTCAAAATCTAAAACAAATTCTTCATCTTCTAGTGCCATTTCTTCGTTAGTACTATCAGCGCTGTCTGAAGCTATCGAAGTTGTCGTTAGGGTGTCATTTTCTTCAGGTAAATCAAGGCTAAAGTCGAAGTCACTAAGGTCATCAGAGTTACTAAGATTATTTAAGTTACTGTCTTCGACGATTGCCGCGTCATTACCAGATGTATCGATATTAACCGTATTGAGGCTTTCATCGTCTGCCATATCTAATGTTGTGGCAGGCGCAGCATCGGTTGTGTTAGGTTCGTTAAGATCGTTCTCTAAATCACTCAGTGTAAGATCGAAGCTATCCTCGATAGTTTCATTTATCGATGTATCACTGTAAGAGTCAACGACTGGTTCTTCAGCTAGTGTGTTTTGCTGATCGACTTGATGGGTAGGGAGGTCAAAATCGATACTCTCAAAGTTCTTTTCTTCTTCCACTGGTAGGTTTTGTGTGAGTTCTGAATTCTGTTCTTCAAAAAACAACGTCTTTAACTCATCGGCCAACACAATGCTTTCTGCGTCATTCTGTATTTTAATCGCATCATAAACTTTATTGAAGTTTTCTGGCTGATTAATGGTCGCATATATGCTGAGTAGTTTAAGAGACAGCTGGTTATCTTTAGGTCTTTCGATTAGCCCACGGTTAAGCGTTTCAATCGCTTTGTCATAGCGCTGCTGATCCATAAAGCGTTGGGCAATCGCAATATGATCGAATTTATTGTCACCCTCTTTGTTGCTCGGGATGGTAGTGTCAATATCTGCTTTTGGCATCGGTGTTGGAGTAGAGGCATCTCTTCCTGATTTTACATACGGCTGGGTCGGAGGTTGTTGCGCTTTCTTTTTGCGCAATACCAATCCAGCTATTAATAATATAAGCACCAATCCTGCGATGATATATAGCATATTGTCCATAGTTACTCCCACGCCTATGATCGCGGCATATTGCGTTGATCAGTCAGGCAGTTATTGATTGCGTAGTTTTTCGAGACGAGCTTGTAGCTCAGCCAGTTTTTGGTTTTGTAATTGAATTTTTTTGGTATAGCTATCAAGTGCACTACTGATTTTTGACAATTGCTGAGCTTGTGATGCTGTGTTTTTTCTTGATGCCTTGAGGGTTGCTAATATATCTGTACTGAGGCCGTTACCCGTCGCCGAAGCTGACTTCTCTTGAGTGCCATCCGCGCTACCATTACGACCAGGAGCGAGCAATGAGAACTGTGCTTTAGGCAGTGTTTGCGTTTTAGTAATTTTTGGCTTTTTAGGGCGCTTGGTCGCTTGAGCTGTCTTAGGGGGTGTTTTAGTGGTTTTCTTTATTACCGGTGTATTCGCTCGGCGGCTATATTGTTTTTGCGCGCTAATAGCAGCTTCTAAATTCTGCTGTGATGGGACGACATCGTAACTGGGTAAGCTGAGCTTGGCATCGGCTTTTAATTGACCAGCATCTTTATTAATAAAAGCACCGGGGTTTTGCGTTTGAATTTGCTTCATTACTGTCTGAATGTCTAAATTATTTTCCTTCGCGATCTGCTGTGCGATAACCCATAGGCTATCGTTGCGTTGTACTTGATACTGGGCTGCACTGTTACTAGTTGCTGTGACAGCAGTAGTACTATTATTATTGTTGAGCTTAGGCGATGTATTAGCGGGTATATTACCGCTTGAAGTAGCGGATGTAGCTGTATTACTAACCTCAGAGTTAGCGTTCGATGTGTCTAAGACGTCGTTGTTTGGTGTTGGCGTAAGAGGTGACGCTGCCGTTATGCTAGCACTAGCATCTGTTTTATCACTTGGCTGTATCTGGCGGATGATTTCTATGTTTAAAGTGTCGAATGATTTATCAGGATTCTCAGCAGCTATCAGTGCCTTGCTACTTGCACCTTTATTATCAGCGACGTTTTTATTGTTTTTTACATCATTTGCAACATCATTAGATACGTTTTTAGCAGAGCTGATGTCGAGATTACTAGCATCAGCTGTCATAACAGCATTGCTTGTGTTTTTACTTAAGCGGCCATTGTCTAGGCGGCTTGCCGAGCTACGCTTGCTACCATTAGCATCCGAGTTGTTGGCTGTGTTTTTCACCTCAAAGCCGTTGTTTAAACGATCATTATTCAAACGACCATTATCCAGACGACTAGGGGCATAAGTAAGGTTGTTACCTTGCAAGGTAGAGGTCACTGTCGGTGCCTGAATATTGGGTGCTGGCAATTTTGAAGCCAATAACTCTGTTGATGACTGAGGCGCTGATATTTTAGGTTCTGATGTTTTAAGTGATGATATTAAGGGCGGCGGTGTGCCTTTTCTGACAGTCAATGGCTGATCATTGTTTGCCGACACGCTTGGTAAGTTAGGTTTTTTTGCACCCGTTACGATATTTTTAGCGGTTTTTATAGGGACGCCATCTATAGGTATGCCATCGCTGAGTGGCATCAACAATGTCTTGGGCACAACATTACGTTGGCCTTTATCATTGATGGCTAGCACCACATCTGCAAATGGTTTAGATACAGGCTGCGAGGTGGTAATAAATACTTGACCACTGGTCGCGGAAGTTGGCTTAAAGCGGACGGTCATCGAGTCAGTTGGTGTCAAACCCATTTGTTGATAAATATGTGAGTTTGCTAAGCTTGCTGAAAAGTCAGCCGCGTGGATGTTGGTAACCATGATACTTGCTGCGAGAGGCTCATGTTGAGAAGAGGTGACAACCGTCTTACCAATCGTTGCAGCTTGCGCACTCGACACTAAGGCTGCGTAACTTATAGAACAAAGTAATGCCATCGATACCGCGCGATGTACAGTAGTCAAGCGATGAGATAAATGACAAGACATGTGCAGCCCTTTAGGATGTAGGTTATCTTTGTTGTTATAACAAAATAGCGTTTAGTTTACCAGTTTATTTCACAACTGTTGTTACCAATACACAAAATGTTTGAATTGTGTTCCATAAGTTTTTCCTCGACTATCATTGATTACTTAAGCAACGGCTGCTTTATCAAGCAACATGGCATCGCCGTAGCTAAAGAAGCGGTACTGCTTATTAATAGCATGTTGGTAAGCATGCTCAATAGCGCTTTTACCCGAAAATGCCGATACTAGCATTAAGAGTGTGGATTTGGGCAGATGAAAATTGGTCAACAGTCGATCTATCACCCCGAACTCAAACCCCGGATAAATAAATATATCGGTGTCACCGGACCAGCTAGAGAGCGCTTGCCCGTCAACTGCTGTTTTTTGATAAGCCGTTTCGAGCACGCGTGTCACTGTCGTACCAATCGCGATAACCTGCTTGCCATTGGCATGAGTTTGATTAATAAGGTCGGCAGTGGCTTGTGGTAGATGGGCGTATTCGCTATGCATGGTGTGATTGAGCAAGTTGTCTGTTTTCACTGGCGCAAATGTGCCTGCACCAACATGCAAGGTGACAAAAGCAGTATTAATCCCTTTTGCAGCAAGTTTGCTCAGTACCGTTTCATCAAAATGTAGGCTTGCGGTAGGGGCGGCCACACTGGCAAGCTTGGTTGGGTCGTGAAAAACCGTTTGATATCGAGTGTTGTCTGTGTCATCAGCATGACGCTCAAAGTAAGGCGGAATAGGTAGCTCACCATAAAGCTCTAAATGCGGCAAAATAGGCGCATCAAAGGCTAAAATAAATAAATTGTCCTGACGACCAATCATCATTGCATGCATATGACCATCAGCAAGTTGCAGACGTTGCCCAAGCTTAAGCGCTTTACTCGCTTTAATATGACAAAGCGCAACGTGCTCTGTTTTAATAGACTCATCATCTGTAGACTTTAAATGTAAAGTCGTGATGTCTAAATCTGAGATAGCAACCAAACGCTCAATCAATGCTTCAATCTTACCGCCTGTATCTTTTTGACCAAATAGCCGCGCTTTCATGACTTTTGTATCATTAAATACAATCAGGTCCCCAGTATTTAATAAGTCAGGCAACTCAGCAAACAAACGATCCTTTATGTGAGATTTATCACTTTGATTATCAGCAGGCAAGTATAGTAATTTTGAGGCAGAACGCTGCGTTAAGGGATAGCGTGCAATCAGGCTGTCTGGTAGCACATAATCATAATCCTCAACGCTCAAGTAGTTTAAGCCGCCGTTGTTTTTATCGGTATCAATCAAGGTGTTGGTATCAGAGTGCACAGTGTGGGAATTGGTCATAATCAGTCTTTATATGAATATATAATTTTGGTGTAATTGTAGCAGAAACAGACCTATGAAAGGATGGTTTAATAAGGACTTATGCGCATAAAAGCCACTTGAAAGTCGTTTGAAAACCATTTGGAAATACTAAATAGCCTAAGCGTTAAGTGTTGATATTACCGTCAATAAAATATTTAGAGTCGGCTGCTTATTTTATAATAAGTCTAGGGCATGTCCTCAATCTGAACGAAATCAACTAAATGGGCTAAAAATGGCTAAATCTTGCCAAACTGTGTCAAATAGCTGGCTAATATCTTGATATTATCTGTGCTATTTTCCTTGTTTGACTGCAATTTATCTCATTTTTATCACCATTTTCAAAATGAGGACACGCCCTAAGACACGGCCTAGCTTATTCAAATAAATTCAACTGCGGTAGTAATTGCGCAGCAGGGGTTAATGAAGAAAAAGTCACGCCCACTAGGCGAATAGGTAGCCCACGAGGAATGTCTAAAAATAATTTATTGAGCCAATAATGCGCAGACTTAGCGCTATCAAATGCCGTCGATAGCGTGTGTGAGCGGGTAATTTGAGTAAAATCTGCGTATTTGATTTTAAGCGTAATGGTATAGGCGAGTAGCTGTTTTTTTTGCAATTGAGTAAAGGCATCGGCGTTTTGCTCATAAATCTGTACGCGTAATTGGTCATCATCACTTAGATTGTCTCTAAAAGTGGTCTCCGAGCCAACAGACTTGTGCGTCCGCTCAGATTTCACCGCACGCTTGTCACGCCCATGAGCGATATCGTGATAAAACTGTCCACGCTTGCCAAATTCCTGTACCAATACAGCGGCTGGCGTGCGTCGAAGGTCAGCGCCATTACTGATACCCATCGCATGCAAGCGCTTGGCAGTCGCTTTGCCAATACCGTGGAAGCGCTCGATAGGCAAGGTGCTAATAAAGGCATCGGCATCTGCTGGGGTGATAATGGCTGTACCATTGGGTTTATTGATATCAGAGGCAATTTTGGCCAGCATCTTGTTAAATGATACGCCAGCAGATGCGTTCAGACCTGTGTGCTGTAGGATTTGCGCTCTTAGCCAATTGGCCATTAATGTCGCTGATCCCTTATGGACTTGTAGCCCTGTGACATCAAGATACGCCTCATCCAACGATAGCGGCTCAACGTGCGGTGTTAAACTGTGCATGATTTGACGGATGTCGCTACTTACTGCCCGATAGACCTCAAAACGCGGCCTGACAAATATCACCTCGGGACAACGTTTTCGCGCTTCATAGCAAGACATAGCCGAGCGTACGCCAAATTTACGTACTTCATAGCTGGCTGCCGCGACCACACCTCGACCACTTGGATCACCGCCAACGACCAATGGTTTACCGCGCAACTCAGGAAAGTCGCGTTGCTCTACACTGGCATAAAAAGCATCCATATCTATATGAATAATTTTACGAGGATTAAGGTTTATAAAAGCTG
The DNA here is from genome assembly GCF_052378235.1 of Psychrobacter sp. AOP3-A1-26. NCBI lineage: Bacteria > Pseudomonadati > Pseudomonadota > Gammaproteobacteria > Moraxellales > Moraxellaceae > Psychrobacter > Psychrobacter sp. AOP3-A1-26. Next base: position 5,259 of record NZ_JBQSXN010000005.1, on the reverse strand, counting down.
TCATAATCACTATTTTACCTGATTTAGCCGCTTTTTTAGTGTTATTAGCTGAATTTTAACGAATTTTGAGTAGGTAGATAAATAGTCAGGTAGGAAAAGACAGTATAGTGATATAGTCGAGTCCCTTTAAAACTGTACCAGCATGATAAATGTCCATTACCCTCAAATATTAGTCAACGTAACCTACCATTTGTCCTGACAATTTCACCGTTTGTCATGTATTTCAAAATTAGATATGTTAGTTTCGATTAGGGTGTTTTACACTATAGTGTCCAAAGGAATGGATTTTTGTAAAAAAAGTAAGCAACGCCTTGGGCTGTTTTTCATACATACCGCAGTAGTTGCTTATAGCTCATGCCGATACTGAGATTGAGTGTTGGTGAAATTAATTCTTTAACAATGTGCTGTTGTTAAAGGGTTTAGGATGATTGAGGGGCTAATGATGAATAACGATTTGAAGGGAAGCGATTTAACACGAGCGATGATATTACGTGGTGATAAGCAGATATGGTGTGCAGTTTGTGATGAGAGTGACGAGCTCGCTATGATGGATCATTGTGGTAATGATTTTACCGCTTATATTGTGTCATTTAGCGATGGTTTTTTTTATTGCAGTGGTGGTGCGCCATGGGGCTTTGCGGTACCGATTAAAATAAGTGCGGTCATGCAATCCGAAATAGGGATATAAGCACAAAGATAAGTATATTGAGCAAGGTCTACGGTAAAGTATGACGGTGGTGAGTTAAAATACTTTAAAAACGCTACGATACTGCGGGTATAGTTTTTTTGCAGCCTCTGTCTGCGTAGGCACAGCAAGCAAGAAAAAACGGTACCTGCAGTACGTGATGTAGCGATATTACTTCTCACTGACTATAGATATAAGACAATATAAATAAGAGCTGATTTATTAAGCTCTTTTTTTATCAAAAAGCGCCGTAAAATCATATCACTTCTAGGGTGTGGAGTCAGGCGTCAGCAGTGATGGCGATAAGTTGCAAACTAAAATCACTCATCACTATGTTGAAAAACCAGCCATTGCTCAACGTACCAAAATCAAAAATACCCGAAAAGATTTCACCCATCAGTTCACCAACAAACTTGTCAAAGCCAGCAACTTAAGTGTCGTTGGTAAGATAAAATCCAAATCATTCACTTCAAGCAAGCTCGTCAAGTCTGTCTATGATGTTCGTTGAGTTATTTAATATCTCTACTTAGACAATCCACACAAATTATTAGTATAATCCTTCTGAATTCTCAACAAAAAATCACTGTAGCTTGTTATGACGCTAAAGCCTTTATTCGTATCTTTGTTCATCTTACCGCTATTTGCCATGACTGCTTGCGCTAAAGAGCCTGTGACTTCGGCAGATAGTAACGGTGTGCCGCAAACCCGTAGCAATTTAACCAATGCTGAACAGCAGCAACTAGCTGACTTCTTAGCGCAGCAAAAAGCCAACATGCGCTTTATCGAAGGTGGCAGCTATGAGATGGGTGACTTTGGTCCTAAACTTGACTGGACGGAAGGGCTGCCAATCTCTAGCGGTAGTGATAATAAGTCATTGCATAAGGTGACACTGGATAGCTTTAGTATGAATGCTTACAAGGCAACATTTGGTGACTTTGATATCTATAGTATGGCGACAGGAAAGCCTAGAGAAGGAATGCAAGAGTACGCCATAGAACTACATCAGCCTAATGCTGCTGCTGGAATCAACTGGCAAGGCGCGCAGCACTATTGTCAGTGGCTGGGTCAACAGCTGGAAGTGCCGATGAGTTTACCGACCGAAGCTCAGTGGGAGTATGCGGCGCGTAATCGCGGTCAGTATGTGTTATTCCCAACCGATACTGGCAAAGTAGATGATGGACGTAATGTATGGACATTTGCGCAAAAACAGGAAGTAAGTAAGAAATACAACAGTATTTTGGACGTACCAATTGTTGGTTTATATCCACCCAATCCATTAGGACTGCATGATATGACCAATCAAAACTATGAGTGGATGATTGATTGGTATGATGCCAAGTATTATGGAAATAGTCCTGAGCATAACCCACAAGGTCCATCAACTGGTAAAGAAAAAGTATTGCGCAGCGTGGATGCCAATGAAGGTAGTGCTAGAAACATTAAGTTTATGGGCCCTGTGACTGTAGGGCGCTGGCATAAATTGCCCAATCCACCTCTAATTGATGACGATTCTAAACTTAATCAAAATCGTGCAACATCAGTACGTTGTGTCGCTAACTCCACTCAGTCATTAAAATAATAAGCGCTATTCTTTTATCGAGTACTACCTCTTACATATAAATTTCCATCTCATCAAGCTTGATAACTGTCATCAGATGAATAATTATTAATACTGTATTACCCAGTAAGCCATATCAGTTATTATCCACAAACACGCCAATGCTACCGTTAGTAATGCAAAAATAGCGATTAATATCAACGTTACCGCAATCGACACTAATATTTGGCTCAATCAATATCCACAAACGCAGGATCGCTTAAGTCTTCTGCATTTGGTTCAGTAATAAATAAAGGATAACCCCGTTCAGCGGTATATTGACCTTCTTCAAGATCTATTGGCGCACGAGAAAATTGATAAGCGCCTTCAATCGGTATTTTCTGATTGCCCTTTTGCAAGTAAGCTTCGGTTAAAACTAAGTCTTTATCAAAGTTTATCTTGAGAGTTGCAAACTCATCATGACTGGCTGGCTCTTCATTAGTTACAAGGGAACGATTGGGATATAACTCTTTAAAGTATTTAAAGAAGCGGTTTAGATTGGGGTCTTGGTAGTAGGGCTGATAGGAGGCATTCCTAAGACTTCGAGCAGACCACTGCGGTCTAGGGTATAGATGTACTTCAGCTTCGGTGCGCTCGCCAGACTCTTGATCAGTCGCCCACGTTCTTATTTTAGTAGGTACTGCTTTAAGCGTGTTTTCGTATTTACCCAACTGCTCATCGAGTACGGTAAATCTTTCGATATTGGCAAATTCAGCGTAGTATTCGCCATTCCATTCTTGCCCATCGATACTGATAGATAGATTCCAAGGGTATTTGGTCTGCATCTGCTTGTACCAGTCTGATGAGATAGTCCATGCGCCTGATTGCCATTGCTCATAACCCTCTGGGCTTTTATCCTTAAATGCTGAAAGGCTTTTGTTTTTGGTAATATCTTTATTCTTTAGATAATATTTGTAGTCAATATAAAGATATTCATCGTCACTAGATACCGGCTCACCTTCTAGTGTTTTTGGATCAGGCTCGATAGGGGTTGCTTGAAATGAGGCGATCTCTTTACGTCCTGGCCATCCTGTGACAAACACTATAACCCAACCGTTAGGAGCAAAAGCCAGTTCAATGGCGTAATAGTTGCTATCAAATCCCACATCATTAAGGCGTTCACTTTCCATATTCTTGTCAGTATTAGTCATCAGCGCATATATCTTATCGGTAGGCAGATTATGCTCGCCTTGATAGTACTGGTTGGCTACATTGTCTAAATAAGTAACACGTACTTTATCAGGTAGTGGCTGTTCAAACCTATTACCGCCCAGTGGAGTACTACCGTAGCCCCAAGAACCAGAGCCGCCAACAAGCGAGCGCAGCCAAGTATCGTCTGCTAAATAAAAGCTGGTACTGTAACTGGGTATTTTATCCGATGCTTGTAAACTAATTTCCGTACCAAAGTTGTCCGATTTATATAGGGTATAGTTGGCTCCTGCTGTACGAGCACTCCATTCGACGACTTTATTCTCTCTCATAACCTTTTCCTCATGTTTTTCATAGGTATTTATAGCAATAAACAAACTTACAATGAATAAACACAAGCCAAGCAGTATCTTTATGTTGAGTGAGCTAAGTTTTGACATAGGGGTTTACTCTATTTGTCTTTGGTAAAATGAGGCTAAGAAGCGTTGTTATTTTAGGATGTAATCAGATTTCATTTTTCAGCCCTACATACTAGGGCGTGTCCTCAATTCATCTGCAACTTGACTGTGGTGAACCTCACCCCAGTGATTTTAAAATCGAGCGGATATCCATCGGCATCACAGGATAGGTGTATCTTTATAGTTGCTCCATTACGGCTTTGTCCAACTGCCCGACAAAACGCAACAGGATAGAAGGTGTTTATCACTAGGGTATTGGTATGAGCGGTAATTTTATGTAAACGATTGGTCTGACCGTCCTAGCTCTAAGAGTGGGGCGGTTTATTTTTTTGGTATTTATCATCAACAGAATAAAAAATATAGTGTAACAGAACAACTGTCCGAAAATTGTGTGTAGGATGCAATATATTTATAGGTATCGGCGCTGCTAAAACAAGGTCAATCAAATATGAGTTTGACCAGTTCGACCGTGCTGTAGCAGGTGAAGATATAGACCTAAAGGATAACTAATAATGAGCGGATATATTGTAGACATGGAAGGACGGTTTCGACTGACCAAGAAGCCACCATTTTTGACCCCTGGTTATCAGGCAGTTGGGCAAAAGCTTGCAGACGTTAAAGGCATCCATAAAACAGTGTCTTTGGAAAAAGATAAAACCTATGATGTGCCATTGCACCCTCAACAAACGGTGGTACAGTTTAATTCGACTTATCTTGAGACCACTGGTCGCAATGAAAGAAGACGTGGCGATGCGGTAGGATGGGGATTGCTTATAGGGTTTGTTGGACTTTCTATGACTAGTCTTTATGGGTTTCTTCTAGCCGATTTAATCAATAATTTTGATATTTTTATCTTATCTATAGTGGTTTTTTTCGTTGTCATAATACCAATATTCTTTGGTTTATTAATAAATGTGCTCTCAACCGAGTTATTTACCACATGGCATTCTCCTATCCGCTTTAATCGTAAAACTCGTAAAGTCTATGTCCGTCAATATAACCGTAAAGTAGAAGTATATAACTGGGACGACTTAACCTTTTTTATTGCCTATATTAATGAAGATAAAGACATCAGAGCCGTGACCTTTGATAAGGATGGTGAAACCGTTACAGGCATGTTTGCACTAGCCTTTCAAGATGAAGTTTTTGATAAAAGTCTAATCAGTTATTTTGAGTTTATCCGTCGTTATATGGAAGGCGACGATCAGCAACTAAAAGAAGTCAAAGAAGCCATACGCTACATCTATCCCATTCATAAGAAACGTGAAACCCCGCTGATGTCATTTAAGCGTTTGATATTGAACGTAGTACACTACTCTCATGAAAATATGGAATACCCTGAACGAACCTTTAGATTTTATCCAGTGACA